>SFFP01000001.1 GCA_004556875.1 Ruminococcus flavefaciens | reverse complement strand
ACAAACAGGTGCTATGCACCCAGCCGGGAGCATAGCGCCGTTTGTTGTCAGCAGCCCGTTTCACGGTCTGCGTGTAGTTCCTTGTAAACTGACCTAAGCCATCGACAAACACAGAGCATTATCCTTGACTACATGAACATTGTCCTGAAAAGACTTCAACTCCGATTTTAGCATAATGCTCTCAAAACTTGGCGATGTACGTTCCAGAATAGTTTCTGTGCGCCTTTTCTTTTTCGTCAGTTTCTCTGAAATGACATCATGATTTTCAGCTATTGAAAAAGAGTAGGTATATAGTACATCATCAATAAGAATTTGTATCGAGTATGATGTTTCACGTCTCTTTCCAGCTACATCAAACTTAAAATAATTTCTCTGAACAGCTAACTCGTCCTTCAGTGGAAGCATATCGAGAAGCTGAGGATTGTTTGATGCTCTGATAGGCGACAGCATGATGGCTCTCTGTATCTGCAAAATAATCTTGCAGAAATTGGACTTACCCGAACCGTTAGCACCATATATATATGCGATTTTATTAAACTGCTGATTGTCACCAGCAATGAAAGTATGATTATCAATAATCTGCCCCTTGGGGACTGATGTCTCCATATCAAATGTTATCGTACCATTGAACGGTCCGAAATTGGTTGCAGAAATCGACTTAAGAATTGCATTTTTCATAGCGGCTACCTCCACATTTTCCATTATACACCATTTTGTTCTACTTGTCAAGAGTTATTCCGACATTTTTGCGTTTTTTTGCAAATTTACAGTTTAACAAGTCAAAAAGCCCGATAATATCAGCTGATTTTGACGAATCTGTTGCTGCTTTTCCGTTAATCTGAATTATTACAAGAAGTCTTCAAATAGCTAATATAGCAGAATCGCCATTACCCTCGTAGAGTAATGGCGATTTTTGTTATTCCTGCCCCGACTTCTTCAAATTACAATCCCTGCACAGCATCTGCAAGTTCTCCGGAACGGTTTTGCCGCCTGCGTGCCAGGGCTTGATATGATCGCCGTGCATCTGGGCAAACTCATAGTGCTTGTTGCAAATCGGGCAGATACCTTTCTGACGCTCGTATGCTTCACGCTTCTGTGTATCAGAGAATGGTCGGATGCTGAGATTACGTTCATCACCGTTGAGGACGTAAGTATATATTCCTTTTTTATTGCTTACATCATCGTCAGCCATAAGTTTTGTGATAGCAGCTTCGAGAGCATCGGGATCAAGTTCTGCATCTTTGTATGTGTTATAGAGCAGTCCCCACTCTATGCCTTTCATTTCTTTGCGATATACGGGGAATATCGTTTCTACCCATTCGATCACACGCTTGAAATATATCCATATCTGGTTGGCATTATCATCGTGCTGATGAAGCGCCATATATTCTTCTATCGTATCCAAATCATCACTGGCAGCAATCCACCTGATAGCGGTTTCAAGGTATTCCTGCCTGATAGGAGAACCCGACACATAGTTCTTCGCCATATTGTAGGCGGCACAGGCAGGCTTTGAAAAATGTAGTTTTGCATCTGAAAGCCAAGTGCCTGTATAGGCGGTATTGCGAAGCTCCTGAGCTGTCAGCGGTTTACCTGCTATATTTATGACCTTAAACCACTCATGTACCTCCGAGGGAGTACCATCGCATACATAAATATCGAGGACATAATCATCTATCTGCTTTTGCAGGTCTTTCTCCAAGTTGAAGTAGTATTTTTCATCTACCGCAAATGTTCTCTCGCTTTCAGCAGCGTAACGGCAGATAGAGATCGTTCTCTGCTGTCCGTCCATCAGCTCGTAACGCCCGTCATCTGTTTTTGCCCAGTACATCGTGTTCAGAGGAAAGCCTTTCTTGACGGTGCGAATAACTTCATCACGCTCTTTCGGAGCATAAACATATTCACGCTGATACGGCGGTCTGACATCAAGCAGTCCGCCATAGGCAACAATTCCCTCAATACCGTCTGTTCCACGTTCTTTATAGCCTTGACACAACTCTGCTACTGATATTTGAATACTCTCGATTTTCATTATTCATCACCATTCTTTCTTTTTCTGATAGCTATTCTCTTGTATTTGGCTTTTCCATTTAAAACAGGTTTAGCAAGATCGAGGTCATTCGTTACGCTTCCGCCATCAAACTTGCCAAGTATCTCAAATTGTTCTTCACAGTGCGATGCAAGATAGGTTATGGGGACACCCATGATCTTATCAGTGTCGCAGGGAATCTCAGCAACAGTTTCAACATGAATCGCATTATAAGTATCGTATGTCGGATACGCTTCAGGAGTATAATGTTTGTAGAGATCAAGCGGCTGGTGACGAATATCTATATCCATATTCGTAAACCAACAAATATTACCAAGCCTACGCCATTTCTGACCGTCCTCGTCCTGCTTGTAATCAGTATTCTTGGCTTCGTAGTAATCAGGCACTTTGAACCAGAAATGCCCTGCATTATATCCGAGCCACATCTTGTTCTCTCTGAAATAATGGAATATCTCTTTGAATGTGATATGATTCATATTACCGAGGACAAGAAATTGCTTTCCGCTCTCGGCGAGCAAGGGAATATACTCTTTCATCAGAGAAAACGGCGGATTCGTTACCACGATATCACATTCATTCAGCAGAGCTATACACTCTCTGGAACGGAAATCACCGTCCTCATTCAGAAGCGTAAGGGCGTTCTTCTTGTTTCGCAGTAGATATTCCACATCACTCAGATTAACTGTTGCATCGCCGTTTGCATCGGTGACCTCTGTTATCTCTATCTTGTATGGCTTCTTTCCCTCGCCTGCGGGATAAGTGATCTCCTCATCAGCAAACAAAGATAGCTGAGTATATGTGATAGGAGAAGTTGCATAACAAGTGGTTATCAGCTTTTTTAGTCCGAGAGCATTGAAGTTCAAAGCAAAATACTTGAAGAAATTGCTCTCGTAGGGATCATCACAGTTACAGAGTACCGTCTTTCCCTTGAAATATTTCCTATAATGACGCAGTTCTTCCTCTATTGTGGATAGCTGCGTGTAAAATTCATCGGTTTTTCCTGCCTTTGACATATGTAGATTACTGTTACCTGCCATATTACACCTCCGAAAACTTGCATCTACCGAAACTTTTTATCCCAAAACTTTCGAATATAGAATATATTATAGCACAATCTATCGAAATTGGCAAGTATATTTGGGTATAATATTCCAAAAGAGAAACTTGGAGGTGAGGCAAGTGTATGATCTTGGTGCTTTGATAAGATCATTACGCAAGGAACGGAAAATAACGCAGAAGAAGCTCGGAGAAATGCTCGATGTTACCGAGGGCACTATCAGCAAATATGAAGCTAATACCATGACACCGCCATTTGAGACACTTCGCTCTATCGCCAGTATCTTCAATGTTTCAATGGACACCCTCTGCGGTATGAAGCATCAGGGGACTCTTTCCACTCACGGACTGACCAAAGCACAGACAGAAACTGTCAAAGCCCTGGTCGATGCCTATCGTATCAAAAACGCTCAGACGGGCAGGCAGCTCACGCAGGAGCAGTTTGCGGTGCTGGGGAAGATCACAGCCGAGCTGACAAAATAAAGCCGAAGGACTCGTTAGAATCCTTCAGCTCTCTGTTTATGGGAAAATCACGGCATCACACATACACCATAGCCGTATACACAGGATCTCTGGCAATCAGGCGATCCATGTTCTCCAGACCTCTTGCTTTTGCAAGATCACCGACCGACACAGCTCTGAGATACTCTGTATCATTTTCGAGCATCATTTCCACCTGGCTCTCAATGGCTTCCGCTACGGAACGGTCAAGTTCGGTCAGGTAGCTGAGAATCGTCCCCTCATTGACGAGCTTTTTCAGCCTTGCAGGACGATACTCTGCTGAATAGTGCAGGTGATACTTGATGTGATCGGAGCTGAACGCTGTCACGCTCGGCTCGGCATCTGGTGTGTTGTGGGTAACGGTGAGTGCATCGGTGTCAAGCACCCATACGGGCTTGTTCTTGCCGCCTGCTTGAACCTTGTCTTTGCTTCTGATGATCATAATAATTCCTCCTGTTATTCAAGTCCCCACGACTTTTTCTTTCTGGTGGTGGATTGCTGTATCTGTTCTTCTTCACGCTGAGCCTGAATATGCTCTTGAAGCTGTTTCACCTCAGCAAATTTCTGCGGTTCGCATCTTTTGAACAGACCGATAAATTCAGCCTGTACATCAGCCTTTGCTTGCAGAGCTGAAACCTCATGGGTAAGCTCGTTGATACGTCCCGAACGCTCCGCAGCCTTATGCCACATATCATCGTATTCATTCTCTTTCTTCTGGAGAAGTTCACGCAGTTCATATATGGTAAGACTTTTCCTGTGCGAAGCATCAGCCGCTTTCGCTGCAATCTTGCCGAGCTTTTCAACTTCGGCAATGATATCGTCCTTGTGTTTCATGATTGACAGCTTACCGTCAAGCAGACTGTCAAGCTCCTGCCTGATAGCAAGACAATCTTCCTCGACCTTGTTGTCTTTTTCAAGGTCGGGCAGATAGCTCATGATCGCATTGACCGTGGCAGTCTTTTTCTCAATCTGAGCATCGAGCTTTTCGCTCTCCGAGCGTTTTTCAGAAAGCTCCGCTGCTGCCTGAGCATTTTGCACCGCCAGTTCGTCCGCCTGCCTGCGTTTTTCCTTGTATTCAGGTATCTCCAACGTCCCTCTCGCTTTTTCGGGAGCAAGGGGCTGGATACCGTGTTCAAGGCAGATTTTGTTCAGCACCTCTACCTCGGCAGCTCGCCAACGGGCGATAGCCTGCTTGCCCTCACCGAAGCCCATTTCTTTCAGAGCCTGAGCAATACCGTTCTGAACGTCCTGCCCTCGCTTGTAATGCCCGACAGGAATGTAGTCGATGTGCAGGTGCGGCGTGGCTTCGTCCATGTGCAGGACAGCGTTAAAAACGTAAAAGTTCGGGTTGCGTTCCTGGAATCCTTCCATGTACTCTTTCAGGCAATCAGCAACGAGCTGAAAGTCCTCTGTGCCATAGCCGGAATCCTCACGCTTTCCGATCTGCACAACATCCTCATAAAAGCTCTTACGTTTGTCGGCGGCAGTGCGGACAGTGTTGCAGGGCTTCACCCCAAAAAGGTGTTCATAGTAGCTGCCGTGAACCTTGCGGTCATTACGCTTCTGCTTGGCGTTGTAACGTGCAGTGGATTCAGCAAAAAGCTGATCGTATGCTTCGCCTATCGGCTGACGCATGAAGGTGATGTTTTGCGGAGTGCGGAGCGGATCAACATTGTCCGCCATGAACTCCCTGTTATTGTGAGTCAGAGAACCTTTTCCCTGACCGAATGAGATTCTTTTTTCTTTCATAGTTTTGCCTTTCTTGTTCATTGGATTTACTTCTCTATCTCTACGAAATCCAATACTAAAATCATAGGCATCAACTCCTTTCATGAGCGCTAAGGCGGAAGGGCTATCGCCAGCCCTGACGGGCAATTTCCCCTGAACGACACAAGGTATGGTCGCAGGGAAAAAGCTGCGGAGCAGCGATTACAAGGGGCAGAGCGCCGCTTGTAACTCCGTAGTACTTGTGACGGGGAAATACCCACATCACAAGTACATACTCCGCCCTGCGGGGCTATCCCTTACGGGAGAGAACGGCTGACGGAGCAGCCGAAAATGTGGGTACATTTATTCAAAAATCCGCATTACATTTTTTGAAAAACACCATATCGGAAATGATATTTTCTGCAAAAATCTTAGCTCGGATTCTGTTAAAATACTCGCTCCGATATCATAAGAATCAGAACGGCGGCTCCTCCTCGACATTGAGAGTTTCGAGCAGATATTCTATCTCTTTTTCATAGAGATAGCTCTCATAACCATCGAGGTAATGAATGTTGCGAGCAACAGCATCGCGAACATCAAGACCGCTTCTTTCTTCAAGGATAGAAGTCAGCGCTTTTACCTTTTCCATATCGGGCATATATTGCACCCCCTTTCATAAAAATGATAATCATTCAAACCCTGCATCGATGTGCGTCGGTGGTGACGATGTTTTATACGCCCCTCAAACCATCGACGCATCGACGCACATCGTCACGCTAAAGCGTTGTCGATCATCTGCTTATAAGCTCGGTCATAATCTTCACCTGCAATATCATCAACCGTGTCGGCGCTGATGATGATCTCTCCCTTAACGGCAGGAACACCATCTGCACTTTTTTCGGTTTCTTCTGCCGGTTCAGGCGAGATCACGATTGGGTGATCAGCATCATAGCGGAGCTGAATCAGCTTTGCCTTGTGTGTCCGCTTATTGCTGTACTGAACAAAGTACAAATTATACAGCTTTCCTGCATTGACATTCAGCTTCAGCGACAGGGCATTCGGCTTGATGTCAAGCTCCAGCTTTTCGATAAGCTCGGTCGCCGTACCCTCCCAAGTCGGATTATCCACATTGATGAAATTGCCTATCGCTTCAAGCACAGGTTCAGGCGGCTCAGTGTATTCGGGAGATTTTTCTCCGCTCAGTTCCCAGCACAGCGTTTCTTTATTTCGGGAGAGCATGAATTTCTTGTCCGGCTGATCTCTGCCCGATACCTCAATCGTTGCATCACCGTCGGAACGCTTATTCTTATACATGATGAACGCTCCGTCCGCTGCACCGAGCAGACCGTTTGTGCCTGAGATACGGTCAAAGCTGTCATCGGACTTCTGCTTGCGGGTGTGGTGAACGAGTATCAGACAGATACCCGTCCTGTCGGCGAACGCTTTCAGCCCTGCGATAATATCGTAGTCCCTTGCATAACTGTAAGTGTCGCCCTCAGCTTCACGGACTTTTTGCAAGGTGTCGATGATGACGACTGAGGTTTCGGGGTGTTCATTCAGAAACGTACCGAGCTGATCGAGCAGCCCCTCATTCAGCGACTTGGAAGCAACTGAAAAGAAAAGATCAGGTGTCGTTTTCGTTCTGAACATTCGATACAGACGCTCCTGCAATCTGCGGTAATCGTCCTCCAAAGCGAGGTAAAGCACCGTACCCTTGCGGACAGAATAGTTCCACATCGGTGTACCCGAGCTGACATGATAGGCGATCTGAGCCATCATGAAGCTCTTGCCGACTTTAGGAGCGCCGACGAACAGGTATGTGCCCGGGTAGAGGAAATGGTCGATGATCGGCGGTTTGCCCGGATAGACCATCTCATAAAGCTCCGGCATCGAAACTGTTTGCATAAAGCCCGGTGCAGCTTCTCGCTCCGCTTTCGCCTGTGCTTGCATTTCCTGTTCGTACTGCATCTGAGCCTCGAACATTTCCTCGGCTGAGGGGTTGAAATCCTCCCCGTAATCTGGTATAATAATAGGTGTTAATTCTGATGACTGCTCTGCACCTGCGCCAACAGGTGCGTCGAGGGCGGTCATTTCTCTTTCTTCGGTCATTCTCTATCTCCTTTCAGACCATTCAGAGTTGTTGTAATGAGCTGTATTGTGGACAACAGCTCATCGTCCACAGCAGAGCCGTTTTTGATTCTTTTCAGCTCGCCGAGGACTTCGGCAAGCTGATTTTTCAGAGCTTTGTATACTCTCGGATTGCCCTGCACCACCACATCACGGCACAGCAGCCGTTTTACGATGTAGTCCTGCTTGGTTAGTCCCGAAAGCGCCACCGCCGAATTGATGAGCTGATCTTCTTCGGGCGATACACGGAAACCAATCGTCTTCGCCCTAAAACGTCCCTTGCTGTCAAGATTCTTTGCTGACATTAAAATCACCTCCCTTCTTCAGCTCACCGAGCCTATTCGCCATCTCTTTCTGCTTGGACGGGAACAGATGTGCATAACGATAAGTGATCTCGATGCTCTCATGTCCAACACGGTCAGCGATCGCCACCGCAGAGAAGCCCAGCTCGATCAGGAGCGAAACATGGCTGTGACGCAGGTCGTGGATACGGATACGCTTCAAGCCTGTTGCTTTCACACCCCTGTCCATCTCATGGTGCAGATAACTCTTGGATATGGGGAAGATACGCTCGTCGGGCTTCTGATCGTACAGCATACTGAAATACTCCTGCATCTCCTCACAAAGAAAATCGGGCATTTCAATGGTGCGGTTGCTTTTCTTGGTCTTCGGCTCTGTGATGACGTCCTGTCCCTTGAGACGCTGATAGGACTTGTTGATGCGGAGCTTTCTGTTCTTGAAATCGAAGTCCGCAGTTGTGAGAGCCAGCAGCTCACCGAGACGGATACCGCACCAGTAAAGCATCTCAAAGGCGTAGAACGAGATTGGCTTGTCCATCATGACCTCGGAGAACTGCATATACTCGTCCTTCGTCCAGAAGTTCATCTCCTTGGCATTCTTCACGCCGATGCTTCCTGCCTTGGCTGCGGGATTGGTACTCAGGTCATAGTAGCGGACAGCGTGGTTAAAAATACACGAGAGCTGGTTATGCAGGTTCTTCAGGTAGGTTTCCGAATAGGGCTTGCCGTTCTTGTCACGGTGGCGGAGCAGCTCGTTCTGCCACGTCAGCACATCTCTTGCCTGGATGTCCTTCATGGACTTCTCCCCGAAATAGGGCAGTATCTTCGACTTGATGACACAAGCCTTATGCTCCCAGGTATTCTGCTTCAAACGTGCTTTCATGTCCTGCTCATACAGCTTGTAGAAGTCCTTGAACAGCATATCGAGGTCGCCGCCCTGCTGGAGAAGAAATCTGCGCTCCCAATCCTGAGCCTCACGCTTTGTCTTGAAGCCACGCTTGCACTTCTGCTTGCGCTGCCCCTGCCAGTCATCACAGCGTGTCATAACGTACCAAGTGCCGTTTTTGTCCTTGTATACGGGCATCAGTCCTCACCCTCTTTCTTTTCAGGTGCTTTCACCGGGCGCTCTGCCGAGTACACTCTCTCGTTGAAATACTCACGGTTCACTCTGCCTGTGATGGTGATGTAGCCCTTTGCGTCAAGCTCCTCATTGAGCTGCTTGATGATCTTGTATGCATACGGAACGGAGATCTCCATGATCTCTGCGAGTTCCTCTGCACGGATAAATTTTTCTGACATAGTAGTCAACCCTTTCTTAAAATATTGTTCTGTGTGGTATCGGGCGCATTTGCGTATCCGATCAGCAAAATTCTCTATCTAAACATTTTTGCTTAGTCTTATTATACTAAACATTTTTGCTTTTGTCAACCCCTGAATCGAAATTTTTCTAAATTTTTTTGTTTAGTATCTATTGACTATCCTAAACAAATATGTTATAATGCAGTAAAGCCATTATCTCGGAGGTGAATCATTTGAAAGAAGATAAGGTGTTAGAAAGCAACGTGACTGTACTCAGAACACCGCTTGTTGACATTGAGATCGTAGATGAGGACGAAAAGAATATCTCATTCGATATAGTGGATAGCTGGAACACATCACATGGAGTGTATATCAATAATGATGAAAACAATATCATTGAAGCGACTGACTATGAAGAAAAACAGATCAGGATAAGAACAGCATCGCTTGAAATTGGTAAGACGTATTATGTGAAAACCTCCGTTCCAATTGAGAGCAGAGATTCTGACGAGCGTTTGTTTACATATGGTTATACAAAAGGCTCTCAAACATTTGCAATCAGTTTTCCAGATCCCAATGACATGGCAAAGCTATTTCCCGAAGAATTTGATAATAAATTGGAATGGTATGACTTTAATGGGGAAGCACCGTCAGGCACAAAGGCTGTCTCTTTCTATTTGATTGACCGAGAGAAAGAATTCATCTATATTGCAACTGCGTGGATTTGGAATATTCAAGATCATATGGATGACTATGAAAGTGCAGCCGAGGTCTTTACCTGGATAGTATG
This sequence comes from Ruminococcus flavefaciens, assembly GCA_004556875.1. Taxonomy (GTDB): domain Bacteria; phylum Bacillota; class Clostridia; order Oscillospirales; family Ruminococcaceae; genus Ruminococcus; species Ruminococcus flavefaciens_S. The sequence continues at coordinate 23,884 of SFFP01000001.1, read as the reverse complement.
AGATTTTGCTAACACAGAAATATATAAGGAGTGAACCACCATGAGCATTATCGGAGATAAGATACACCGCATTCGTGATTTCAGAGGAATGACGCAGAAACAGCTCGGTATGGCAGTCGGCTTTGATGAAAAGTCTGCCGATGTCCGTATCGCACAGTATGAATCAGGCACTCGCACACCCAAGCAGGCACTTGTCGAATTGCTTGCCGAGGCATTGGACGTGAACCCCCGTTTTCTCGCAGATGATGAGATACTCGGAGCGGAGGGCGTTATGATGATGCTCTTTGAGCTTGACGAGCATTACCCAATCAGCATTGAGGACTGCGAGGACGAGAACGGCAACAGAAGAAAGGGCATTGTTTTCGGCTCCATCCTGATGACTGACCTCCTTTCTGAGTGGCAGAGACGAAAAAAAGACCTTGCTGACGGTAAGATCAGCAAGGCCGAATATACAGAATGGAAGCTTAACTGGCCGAAAACGACCGATGACTGCGGAAAGCATGAACCTGCGAAAGAGTGGCGTAACTTATAAGCCACCTGAACCGCAGAATAATTCCGCTTAGCTCCCTGTTATCAAATTGTTATCACTGAGATTTTAAGGCTTCGGAAATGGCGTATCTACGCCGTTTCTGAGGTTTTGTTTATTATTCCCACTCAACAGTTCCCGGAGGCTTTGAAGTGATATCATACACTACTCTGTTTACGTGGTCGACCTCGTTGCAAAGGCGGTTAGAAACCTTAGCAAGAACATCATAAGGGATACGTGCCCAGTCAGCTGTCATAAAGTCGTCAGTAGTTACCGCACGGATAGCGATCAGGTGATCGTATGTACGGTGGTCGCCCATAACACCTACTGTACGCACATCAGGAAGAACTGCGAAGAACTGCTTGAGCTGATCCTCGATACCGCTCTTGCGGATCTCGTCACGAAATACAGCGTCTGCTTCCTGTAATATCTTGATCTTTTCCTCAGTGATCTCACCAATGATACGAACTCCGAGACCCGGACCCGGGAATGGCTGTCTCCATACAAGATCATGTGGGATACCGAGCTTTTCGCCGACCTGTCTTACCTCGTCCTTGAAGAGGTCTCCGAGAGGCTCGATAGTTCCTGTGAACTTGATATCATCAGGCATCTTTACCATGTTATGGTGTGTCTTGATAACAGCTGTACTGCCGTGACCTGCCTGATTTCCTCTGCCTGACTCGATACGGTCAGGATAGATAGTACCCTGTGCAAAGAAGCCGTCTGTGCCCTGCTCTTTGATCTTATCCCAGAAAACATTATAGAACTCAGTACCGATTATCTTACGCTTCTGCTCAGGATCCGTTACGCCCTTGAGTGCAGAGAGGAACTTGTCCTTGCAGTTTACGCGGACAAAGTTCATATCGAAAAGCTTAGTGAATGTCTCTTCAACGAAGTCGCCCTCGTCCTTGCGCATGAGTCCCTGATCTACGAATACGCAGGTAAGCTGCTTGCCTACTGCGCGGCTGAGAAGACCTGCTGCAACCGATGAATCAACGCCGCCCGAAAGTCCGAGAATTACCTTTTTATCGCCGATCTGCTCGCGGAGCTTCTTGACTGTATTCTCGATAAAGTCGTCCATTACCCAGTCGCCTGTGCAGCCACAGACATTGTAGAGGAAATTATGGAGGATCTGCTTGCCAAACTCACTGTGAGTTACCTCAGGGTGGAACTGTACTGCATAGAGCTTTTTGTCGGGTGCTTCAAAGGCTGCACATGGGCAGTCCTGAGACTTTGCCGTAACACGGAAGCCATCAGGGAGCTGACTTACAAAATCTGTATGGCTCATCCATACGACGCTCTTTTCGGGTACATTCTCAAATATAAGGCTGTCTGAATTCTGACTGATCTCGATCTTGCCGTATTCGCTCTTTTCGCAGCTCTCGACCTTTCCGCCGAGTGTATATGCCATAAGCTGACAGCCGTAGCAAATTCCGAGGATAGGAACACCTATCTCGAATATTTCTTTTGAAATATGTGGTGATGCAGGATCATAAACGCTGTTTGGTCCGCCTGTAAAAATGATAGCAGTCGGATCCATAGCCTTGATCTCGCTTATAGGAGTATCAAATCGTTTGATCTCGCAGTATACTCCGCACTCGCGCACTCTTCTTGCGATAAGCTGATTGTACTGACCGCCGAAATCAAGAACGATACAAAGCTGGTTAGACATATTTTTCCTCCTTAACTTCCGCTTTACGGCAGCGGAGACCGTATTTGTGTTTCAATACAAAGCAAAGCTGTATTTTGAAACGAAAAAGCAGTGAGTAGTAAGCAGAAAACAGAATTATTGGATATGGTCCGTTACTGCTCACTGCTCACTACCTTCTACTCACTATTTTCTACTCACTATTTTCTACTCACTATTTTCTACTCACTAATTATGACACATTTCAAAGAAAATTTCAAGCCTATCCTGCTATTTTTTCTGCGAATAAAAAGCTGTATGACCAATTATAGTGATAATTAATAAAAAAATAATATTCTCCTATTGAATTTACTTGCAATTTGTGGTATAATATTTTTATAGTAGAGTAAGGAGTATTATATATGACACCAAAAGAAGAATTTATCTCTATATACAAAGAAAACATCAAACGCGAGGGTGCTGACAAGCTTCTGGAATATCTTGAAAAGAGCGATTTTTTCACTGCTCCCAGCAGTACACGCTTTCACGGCTCTTACGAGGGCGGTCTCGTTCAGCACAGCCTTAACGTTTATCACTGCCTGAAGGACTACCTTTCCAGACCGCGTACAAAAGAGCTTTACGGTATGGATTACTCCGAAGAGACTATTGCTCTCGTTGCCCTGCTTCATGATGTGTGCAAAATCAATTTCTACACTGTGGAAATGCGCAACAAAAAGAACGATGAGACAGGTCAGTGGGAAAAAGTCCCATTCTACGCTATCAATGACACTCTCCCCTATGGACACGGAGAGAAATCAGTGTACATACTCTCGGGATTTTTCTACGGCGACAACCGCCTTACCCGTGAGGAAGCTTTTGCTATAAGGTACCATATGGGCTTTTCATATGGAGGAACAGAAGAAAGAGGCAGTATCGGCAGGGCACTTGAAATGTACCCTCTCGCTCTGGCACTGAACGTTGCCGATATGGAAGCCAGCTACTATCTGGAAGGCTCAAATAAATAAATGTAAGGAGTTTTTATTATGAACTGGTATGATGACGCTATTATCTACCACATCTACCCTCTTGGTTTTTGTGGAGCGCCTAAGTTCAACGACGGAAGTGAGGACGTTACCTACCGTCTTGACAAGGTGCTGGAATGGATCCCCCATTTAAAGGAGATGAACGTTGATGCAGTTTACTTCGGACCTGTTTTCGAGTCCGTTGAACATGGCTATGACACTATCGACTACAAGAAGATAGACAGACGTCTTGGCGATAATAATTCCTTCCGCTTTATCTGTGACAGACTTCACGAAAACGGCATAAGAGTCATTCTCGACGGCGTTTTCAATCACGTCGGCAGAAAGTTCCCACAGTTCGTTGACATACAGGAAAAGGGGCAGGCTTCACAGTACTGTGACTGGTTCCAGAACCTTAATTTCGGCGGTCCGAGTCCGTGCGGCGACCCATTCTGGTATGAAGGCTGGAACGGACATTACAACCTTGTAAAGCTCAATCTCCGCAATGTGGGAGTCTGTGACCATATCATCGACGCTATCAACTACTGGATAGAGTCCTTCGGTATCGACGGTATACGCTTTGATGCCGCTGACTGCATCGACTTTGACTTCTTCAAGAGAATAAGAAGCTTCTGTAAGGGCAAAAAGCCTGATTTCTGGCTCATGGGCGAGATAATCCACGGCGACTACAACCGCTGGGCAAATCCCGAAATGCTCGACAGCGTTACGAACTATGAGTGCTATAAGGGTCTGTATTCATCACACAACGATAAGAACTACTTTGAGATAGATTATTCAATAAACAGACAGTCGGGCGCTAACGGCGGTATCTACAGAAATATCGACCTCTACAACTTCGTTGACAACCACGATGTGAACCGTCTTGCAAGCACCCTCAGCAACAACGCTCACCTGCCGCTGGTATACACCCTTATGTACACAATGCCGGGTATACCGTCTATTTACTATGGAAGTGAGTACGGCGTTGAGGGAAGAAAGGAAAACAATTCCGACGACAATCTTCGTCCATGTCTCCACCTCAATGACCTTGCAGAACACGGCAACAAGTCACTATATAAACACATCGTAAAGCTTGGACGCATCTACCGTGCTTACCCTGCTGTAAGAAACGGAAGCTATGAGCGCATAATGATAACAAATCAGCAGTTACTGTTCAAGAAGGTGCTTGGCGACCAGACAGTATATGTTGCTCTTAACCTGGGCGATTACGAATTTGACCTCAACTTCCAGACACATCTTTCGGGACTTGTTGATGTTTTCACAGCTTCGCCGATACAGGTAGAAAATTCAAACGCCTATGTGCGTATGTCACCTTATTCATCAATGATAATCGTTGCCGACGATATCGTAAACAACGAGCCTGAAAGCGTTGAGATACCCGAGGATAAGGACACAGAAATAGAGATAGGTGCTAAATACCGTCACTTCAAGGGCGGAGAGTATGAGCTTATCTCTGTAGCCCGTCACACCGAAACTATGGAAGAGCTTGTAGTTTATAAGTCTCTTGCAAACGGTGAAGTATGGGCAAGACCGAAGTCAATGTTCATCGGGAAAGCAGGTGATGTCAGGCGATTTACAAAGCTTGACTGAAAATGAATAAACACAGCCGCCGACATATATCGGCGGCTTTTTTCATACAGCTATTGCTATTTTTTTTATTCTATGGTATAATATATTGTGTTAGTATTTACTAACAATGAGAAAGGAGTAAATATGTTTGAAGTTATAAAAGGTCTTGCCGTACCTTTTCTCGGCACATCTCTCGGTGCAGCCTGCGTTTTCCCAATGAAAAACTCTTTCAGTATCACTATACAGCGCATACTTACAGGCTTTGCCGCAGGAGTTATGACAGCCGCAAGTGTATGGAGTCTGCTTATCCCTGCAATTGAGCAGTCAGAAGAAAAAATGGGCAGACTTGCATTTCTGCCTGCTGCTGTGGGATTTCTCGCAGGCATCGGCTTTCTCCTGCTCCTTGACAGGCTTATCCCACATCTTCACATGAACAGCGACAAGGCTGAGGGCATAAAGTCAAAGCTTCCCCGTGACACCATGCTCCTGCTGGCAGTCACACTTCACAATATCCCCGAAGGCATGGCTGTAGGAGTAGTCTACGCAGGGCTTCTCTATGGTAATTCCAACATATCATCAGCCGAGGCATTCGCACTCGCTCTCGGTATCGCCATACAGAATTTCCCCGAGGGAGCTATAATCTCAATGCCTCTGAAAGCTGACGGCATGAGCAAGCCAAAAGCCTTTATTCTCGGCGTACTTTCGGGAGCCGCCGAGCCTGTGGGAGCTATCCTCACCATACTTGCAGCAGGTCTTGTTGTACCTGCAATGCCATATCTTCTCAGCTTTGCGGCTGGCGCTATGATATACGTCGTAGTCGAGGAGCTTATTCCCGAAATGTCCGAAGGCGATCACTCAAACGTCGGTACAGTCGCCTTTGCGGGCGGATTTGCGGCAATGATGATACTCGATGTGGCACTTGGCTAACTGTTTCATCTCAGCTTCTTTATCATCACATCATAGCAGAGATAGTCACCGCCATTGCACTTTATAGTGTTATACTTTACAGGTACATAGCCTTTTTTCAGGTATATCTGCTTTGCAGAAAATGACGCGTCGATAATTATACTGTCAAAGCTTTCGGCAATGCGCTCCTCTGCGAAGCGTATAAGCATACCGCCATAGCCTTTTCCCTGATATTCTGGAAGCACAAAAAGCCGAGTTATCTCGTTATGTACTACAGAAACTGTTCCCACAGGTGTTCCGTTTTCATCGCTCAGCAGAAAAACATTTCCTGCTGTTATATCCTTAATGATATTCTCATCGCAGTGATGAGAGAGGAAAAACTCAACTGCTCCCACAGGATAATAATGAGGATAAATGTCATTTATTGCGGTATGCACTATATTTTTTACAGATGGTAAATCCGCTATCATTGCTTCATAAATTTTCATGTCTATCTCACCTTCCATGTGAATATTATAAGCGAAACCGAAACATCTGTCAACACTAAAAGAAAAGAGGTCCACAACGAACCTCTTTTTGTTTTATCATCTTGTATTTACCATTCGGCATTGAGCATGAGCCACTTTTCGTCGTTCACCTTATACAGCGAAAAAAGTATAGTCACCTTGTCATCGCCCTTTGCAATGCCTGCTTCGTAATGCTGTCCTTCTGTAACTTTTAAAGGCTTTTCAACTTCCTTGAAGTCAAAATCAAATAGTTTTATACGCGAAATTATTTCTTTTCGTTCATCTTCGGTAAGCTCTCGTCCGCCGCCTGTGACTTCTTCTGAGATATTTGAATAAACATAGTCGGTATTTACAATATCATCTGCGTCCTCAAGCTCTTCTGCGGTAAATTTTCCTGCTTCCTTGATATACTCTATCTTATAATCACTATCAGCAATGTAATTAAGCGCCTGCTTGTAGAGAAGTCCGAAAACGCCCTCGTCAACAGGCATAAAATACTGAAGCTCATCTCTGATATAGACCAGATCCACGATATCTGCTGGTTTTTTTGCCTTAACAGCATCAATAAAGCCGTTTATGACTTCTTCTGCAGAAGCCTTGCCGTTGATCTCTTTACCCTTTGCCGCATATACAGATGCTGTCTCAGCATCTAATACTTCATCGTCATCATCGTCTTCTTCTGCCTCGGATATACTCTGCGGCTTTTTCTTTTCCGCGCAGCCCACGAAAGCTGTTCCGATGGTAAGTACAGCTGCGATACAAGCAATAAATCTTTTCATTCTTCCTTTATCCTTTATCATGTATTTATACGGTATCTCTCTGTATTGACCGCATATGCGGAAGAAGAATCCGCCTTTCCCCTCAGCAGCTTTACTTCTTTCTGAGTATTGATATAGCTGCATAGTGCAGCACATCGAATTCCTCAGGAGCTGTCAGCGCAAGAAGCGCTCTGTGCTCGCGCTCCCATTCATAGATCTCTTCTTCTGAAAGCGAAGCACCTATACCGCGGCAGGTCTTCATTCTGCCGTTCCAGCTCTCTCGTGTAAATCTCACATTGAGATCAAAGCCGAAGCTTTTCTCTATCTCAAATGACTCAAGCACTTCATCGGAAATACTCACAGGTCCGCGTGTCCAGCCTGCGCCGTTCCACTCGGGATTATACTCAAGCACCAGCTTTTCGCTGAGTCCTGCGATCCTGTCCTCTTCGGGAAGCCATGCCATCTGCATCACAGCAAGTCTGCCGTCCTTTTTCAGGAGCTTTGCCAGCATGGGAGCAAGCTTCTGCTTGTCAAAATACCAAAAGCACTGACACGCTGTTATGATGTCAAAGCTCTCATCGGGAAAATCCATTTTCTCCGCAGGAACAACCTGAAAATCAATATCCATATTATAGTTTTCCGAAAGGAGCTTTGCCTGTGCTATCTGATTTTCTGCAATATCCGTACCTGTCCATTCTGCGCCGTACTTGTACATATTACGCGGAATAACACCTGTACCCGTACCGAGATCGAGACACTTCTGTCCCTTTATGCCTATGCCGCATTCCACAAGCTTTTCATAAAACTCATGGGGATAGATATCACGGTACTTTGCGTATTCCTTTGAAGTCCTTCCAAAATCGAAAGCCTTTCCTCCGTCGATATTCTTATCGATAATATCCATATTGCAAACTCCTTTTGAAACCATAGCTAAAACATATTACAATCATTTTTGTAAGATCAAGGTGTCATAAAAAAGCTGTGCTTAGCCGTTCTGAAACACATCAAACCTATAGTTTGCTTATCCCCTGTGAATGAAGCTTGTTGCTTCACAATCCTACTAATAAACTTATAATAACAGTTTTCCACAGATTTGTCAAGTACAGCAAAAAGGACTGCACGAAACTCCGTGCAGTCCTGTAATTTATGCGTTAGGATCAAGTGTTGTTATCTTGCTGAGCAGGAACTCCTGTATTCTCAGCGCGTCATTTGAAGTAATGCCCTTGCTGCTGATATCAACGTCTGCATTTGCCGAACCCTGTTCTGTCAGGTGATGCTCGTCAGAACCTGTTATACCGTACTTATCCGGGTTTGCAAGGCTCTGCATTATTAGCACGATATCAGACATATCAACTCCGCCGTCGCAGTTAGCGTCGCCCCATAATGTTACTGTGGGCTGTGACTGTACAGTAGTTGTTACAGGCGGCTGTGTTGTTGTCTCAGTAGTTGTCGTAGTGGTTGTGGTAGTTGTTGTAGTTGTAGTAGTTGTCGTTGTAGTGGTAGTTGTTGTAGTAGTTGTAACTACTGTCGGCTCTTTTACGAAAACAGTGTAGTTGATAACGTTTCCTGTCATGCCGTTTGTGCCGAGGACAACCTTTTCGCCCTGTGCAACTTCCTTCTTGTATGCAACAAAGTTTACATCGTTGCTTGACTTTGCTGTAAGGTCTGTTCTTGTATAGCCTGAGAGCCATGACGGAACTAAGTTTGCCTCTTCCTCTCTTGTATCAACGAGAACGTATACCTCAGCCTTTGCAGCTGCTGTAAACTCAGCAAGGTCAGAGTCTGTATTCTTTGAATTGCAGGCACTCATGATGTACTCGCAGTTTTCAAGCTCAGAAGCAAGCTCTGTGTATGTAAAGTCTCTGTCGCCGTAGATAGGACCGTTTTTGCCGTTAGACTCCATAAGCTTCCATGAGCCTGAATTTGTGTAATCCTTTACAACAAGATTGCTTACAAGCTTGCCATTTATCGGCTCAGGAGGAGTATTATTCAGCTTTACGTTCGGTCTATCCGGAAGCGGAGCTTCTGTGCCGAGGTAGAAGCTTGGATGAGGCGGCTGATTGTATGAGGACTGCTCACAGCCTGCCTGCATACGATACTGCATATCGTGCATGAGAGTTGTCATGCGGTATTTTGTCTCAGTATTGGTGCACCATACGCGGAGCTTTGTATTGTCGGTAGTTCTGAGGATAAGCTCCTCGCGCCAGTCACCGAAGAGGTCAGCAGTAAGGCATGGAACTGCCTTTGTGCTGTTGTTGGAAGCGCAGTCTGTTGCTGTAAATATTGCAGGATAGTTGTTTATTGCCGCACCGTCTGTAATGGTGACATCGTCAAGCAATTCGCGCTCAAGGTCGCCGTCCCAGTAGATAAGGAAGTTTGTGGAAGGCCACTTGTTGCCTATCTGCTTTCCGTTCACATCGAATACAGCATTTGCAGGTCTTGAACCCCAGAATTCTGCACCGCTGTTGCCTGCAACGATATTGTCTGCGCAGCAGCGTCCTGTATCCTTATCGCCGTCGTAGTGCCAGATTATCTGACCGTTTCTGCCGTCAACGAGAGAAATACCGTAATTTCCGTCCTCGTGGCAGATAAATACCTCCTGACCCTCATGGTTGGGGTCAAGGTCGCCGATGTGCATAGCATCGCCGTGCATCTTCTTTGTGGACCAGAGAAGCTTTCCATTGTCATCGATACAGCAAGCGCCCATGCAGACCTCCTGCCTGCCGTCGTTATCGAAGTCAGCCACCATTACGTTGTGGTTTCCACAGCCGTAAGCAGGATTGCTCTTGTCAAATCCCGTGTCGAATACCCACTTCTTAACCAGCTTGCCGTCCTTTACATCAACAGCCGAAAGTGTTAGTCTTGTATAGTATCCTCTGCCGTAGATAGCCGACGGGTGAACGCCGTCAAGGTAAGCGATAGCGCAGTTGTAGCGCTCGCAGCGGTTTCCGTAGTTGTCGCCCCATGTTGACTTTGCGGTATTGCTTGTAGCATCGCCTCTGAGCACAGGGAATTCGATGGTATCAAGTGCAGCACCTGTTGCGCCCTCAAATAGAGTCATATACTCAGGACCTGTAAGGACAGTACCTGCGCTGTTTACATAGTTTGCGCTCGCATTGCCTATTACCTTGCCCTTGCCGTCAACAGTACCGTCGCAGGTCTTGGTGATGAGTTCAGCCTTGCCGTCACAGTCAAAGTCTGCAACAGCCATCTGTGTATAGTGCTGACCTGCACGGATATTTTTTCCCATGTCTATGCGCCAGAGTTTCTTGCCTGTGAGGGTGTAGCAGTCGATATAAACGTTGCCTGTAAAGCCCTGTATACCCTTGTCGGGATTGTGGGTCTGTGAGTTATCCTTTGAGTTTGAAGGATCCCATTTCACGAATATCTCATACTGACCGTCGCCATCAACATCTCCCACACAGCAGTCATTAGGCGAATAGGTATAAGCTTCACCGTTTATAGTGCCGCCCTTTGGCACATCGAGAGGTATATCGAAGTAATTCGAGCCTGAAGTAAATCGGCAGTCGTCAGAGCTTATCACCTTGCCGCCGACGAGAGTATCAACGCGGTATTTTGAGCTTGAACTGCCGCTTGCGTCCCAGTAATTCGTAGGGTCGCCCGACTTGCTCGTGTAAATGAGCTGACCATCGCGGAAGAGCTGGAACTCAGCGTTATCGTCGTCATTTGCATTAAATCTCCAGCTTATGAACATACCGTTGCCCGACTTTATCGCGTAAACTCCGCGGTCGAGATACTCCATGATCGCTGAACCGTTTCCGCCTCTTCCGTAAGCTGCATCTGCTGTCAGGGAAACAGCGGAAACCATGCTTGAACTTGCTGCTACTGCGAGAGAGGCTGCGGCAGCTGCAAGCTTCTTTAATTTAAAGTTCATTTAATATTCCCCCTGTGGATCTTATTTTTGGACACATTGTCCCATTTCTATTATATTATACTATTTTATTCATGATTTGGCAATGATTTATTGTATCTTTTTTCTTACTTTTTACCTCACAAATGTGCTTATATATAAAATAGTGTAGTAACTGACACATTATACTGACACTATTGTCCATAGCAGTATCATATCTCCGAATACAAAAATGCCCCCGAAGGCAACTGACCTTTTCGGGGGATAATATCAGCTTATGAGGTACTGAACTCCTAACAGAAGTATCAGAAGTCCGAAGTTTATTGCCGAGAACACTGCAAAAAAGCGTCCTGTTTCCGCGCCCTTGTCCTTGCGGTAGATCCGGAATGAGATAAGGCTTGCCAGCGATGCGATGAGTGTTCCGAAGCCGCCTATGTCAACTCCCAGAAGAAGCTGTGTACCGTTGTCTGTGAACTCCGCCAGCATTACTGCCGCAGGCACATTACTGATGACCTGTGAGAGCAGTGCCGCTGAAATAAGCTCTCTGCCTGTGAGTATGCGCGAGAAGAAATCGCTGACAGCATCTACTCTTGCGATATTTCCCACAAATACAAAGAAGCACACAAAAGTCGCAAGAAGTGCATAGTCCACCTTGCCAAGAAGCTTTATATCGCAGATAACTGCCGCCGCAACCGCCGCTATGAGGCATACCCAGTCGGGCACAAATCTGAACACCGCCGCTATACACACTGCAAAAAGTCCTGTATAGACAGCCGCCTTGAACTTATTTATACTGCCGCCTGTACGCTCGGGCGCTTCACATCTGTCCTTAGGCAGAAGCAGGGTAAGCCCCATTACAGCCGCAAGTCCCACAGCACCTACAGGGAGCATAGTCCGCAGGAAAGTCATTGCCGTAAGCCCGTATTTATCATAGAGGAACAAATTCTGCGGATTGCCCACAGGTGCCATCATACTTCCGAGATTTGCCGCCGCAGTTTCAAGGACTACCGTAAGGATAAGGCTTTTGCTGTCCCTGATATTGCCGTAGATAAGCAGTGTAAGCGGCACAAATGTTATGAGCGCCACATCGTTTGTGACCAGCATAGCGCTGAAAAAGCATATGAGTGTAAGAACCGCACCGAGTCTGCGGACTGTTCCTGTTTTGCTGAGGATAACTCTTGTAACGGTGTCAAAAATGCCGATGCTCCTGAGTCCTGCAACTGCCGCCATGAGGGCGAAAAGCTCGATGAGCACAGTCCTGTTGCAGTAGCCTGCGTACTCCTTATCAGGCGGTATTATGAACATCGTAGCTATAGCGAGGATAAATGAAATGACAAGTACAGGCTGAGCCTTTACAAATTTAAGTACCTTTGTCATACAGTCTCCTTAGTCATTATGCCGTAGCGTGATGGTCTGTAGCCTTTGCTGAAATAGCATGAAAAAGCCGCTTCGTTTTCCTCTTCTATCTCAAGCTTGAAGCGCACAGCCTGAGGAAATTCCTTTTCTATGAACCTGAGAAGCTCAGTTCCTATGCCGAATCTGCGGTATTCTGGTTTTATGTACAGGTCCTCCAGCCACACGCAGATTCCGCCGTATTCGGTAGAATAGCCCAGCGAGGTCATTGCATAGCCTGACGGCTCACCGTTGAATTCCAGCATAAAGCCGCGTATATAGGGCATATCGCTGAGACAGTCATCAAAATCCTTTTCGAGTATGCTGTCTGATGACTTGTGTATCACCGCAGGAGAGTCGTAAAACTCCCTCATCATCGCAAGAACCTCGTCCTTGTCGTCAGATGTCAGCTCACGAATATTTATATCCTTTTCCATAATATCTTCCTTTCGCATTATCTGCAAAGATGATTATACCACCTTTTTCGCAAAACGTCAAATCGGAAGAAAAACAGAAACGGAGAAGTGCGCATCACTTCTCCGCCCTGCATATGCCATTATCAGACAAATGCTTTTATTTCGCCTGAGATGAACTTATTAAGAAGTATAAGGTCATTTTCTGTTATAGCTCCGTCACCGTCAATGTCAGCCGCATCAAATCTTTCAGCGTCGCCCTCCGCAGCAGCTCTGCGCATACTGCAAAGGTCAAAGACATCGACACAGCCGTCACCATTAAGGTCGCCGAGAATATACTCCTCATCGGGAGCATCGGTCTTCCACCAGTTAATGTTGTAGAGGTAGCCGTCGCCGCCTGTGAATACAAAGTACAGGTCATGCTTTCCGCTGACAGGCTCTATATTGCAGGTCTGAGTTGCCCATTTCTGCCAGCCGCCTGTGCCCCTGATATCCATTTTGCCTATGAGCTTTCCCTCGGGAGCGTCAAGGCGCACTTCCAGAGCCGCTTCCGCACCGTTTGAGCCTATGCGGAAGCCAATTGCGCCTGCTCCTGTAAGGTCGATGTCCTTAAAGCCAATGTAGTCGCCGTTTTCGATGTAAGCAACGTCGCTTCCTCCCTCAGAACAGCTTTCAACGTCAATGCCACTCTTGTAGTCACAGCTTTCGGCTTCGATGACATCTCCGCCCTCACTGCTTCCGCTTATGCGCAGGATATGGCTTGACTTGCTCTGCACATTGCCTTCGCGGTCAAGTACATAAATACGGTATTCCCCTTCCTTTGCAGGAGTCCTTATGCTTCCTGTGCTTCCCATTGCTCTCGTCATATCCGTGCTCGCCCTGAAGCTTTCCGTACCGTCGGGAGCTATCCAGATATTGCCGTCCGTCTTTCTTACAGGGAGCTTGCTTCCTCCTGTAGTTTCACAGCTTGCAGGGAAAACATAGTCCGCCGCTGATTTCAGCCATGACGGCATGAGACTGCGATGCTCGTCGGAAATACCCGAATTAAGGCATATCTTGTACTGAGCAAAGGGCCACACGTTATCCGACACGACTATAGGTGTATCTATATCGCTTGAGGGAGGATTTTTGCCCATTTTGTTTACAGTAGCGTAGGTGCGCTTTATTTTCAGGTCATGCTTCTGACCGTAGTCCTCGCAGTTGATAGTGTAGGTAACATTCGGACTTATTTCCAGAATGTTGTCCATTTCCTCGATATAGGCTGTACCCTCATCGTTATGGAGTCCGTATGTAGGCCAGCCCGGACCGCCTGCAGGTATGCCCTGAATGTAGTTCTCGTTGATGACTGTTCCGGGCATCTGACCGATAGTGTAGATACCGCCGCTGTCGTGAAGACGGTTAAGTGAGTTGATGACTCTGTTATAGCATATCATGTTATCGCGGCAGGTAGTACTGTCCTTGAAGTTGCACCAGCCCCAGCCAAGATGTATGCCGTTGTAAGCCGTCTTTTCGATAGTATTGCTGAGTATCTTCACAGAGTCGGCATAATACGCCGTAATAGCCGCACAGCCACCAAAGCCGTGAACGACGCTGATATCATAGAGCAAATTCTGAGTAATGAGGTCATTTTTGCATATACCCTCGACTTCCTTCGGGAACTTTTCATGGTTGTTCCATGCCGCATCGCCTATGTAGATGTGCTGTGGGTGACCGACAGTGATACCACTTGAAGTGATATCAGTGACAAAGTTGCCGCTTATCTCGGAATTTATAACATCGTTGTCCATAGAAATGCCGTCAGCGCCTGTGTGCTTCACCACATTGCCTGTGAGCTTTATGCCGTCGCTGTTTGTGATATGAACAGCCGCAGGCAGAGTGTCTGCCATTTCGTACTTTTTGGAATGCCAGTTCGAGTCCGCAAATGCAGTATAGCTCTGAGCCGCCTGACAGGTAGCCTTACCGTGAGAGCCTGCAACGTTCGTGAGCTGATAATCCGTATTTGCAAAGGTTATGCCGCTGAAGCTGATATCGTGTGCGCGGTCTGCAGCGGACTTTCCCGTAATGCTGATAAGTCCGTCAGCAATGGGAGTTTCAACGTCTGCGGAGGTCATATCCTCGCCGCTGCGCGGATAATAGTACAGGACTTTTTCGGTCTTGTCAAAGAAGAACTCTCCCTCACTGTCCACAAATGAGAAAGCATTGTAAAGGGTATGAGTGCCGCTTGTGGAAAAACCTGCACCCCAGCCGGGAGTCTGAGCAATAGCGCCGTAAGGCTGCTGCATGAGAAAGATAAGGTTTTCACCGTCGTACTTTATATCACGTGAGCAGACTATGTTCTCGTTCCATGTAGTGCCGTTGACAGCCTCAAGGTCGTCGAAATTCGAGGTTATACGCGGAATATTCCCTGCGCTGTAGACGATGCCGTCACTCTTTTTTCCCGAATCCCATGCCCAGTCACCCTGTCCTGCGGTCACATTGTAATCGCCGTAGCCGCCCTTCGCCTGAACCTGAACACTGCCCATATTTGCGCGTCGGTCATTGACATAGAGGTTTCTCAGCTTGATATCCCTGTCCAGAGGAGCAGACCACAGCTTGTCGTTGAACTTAGTCCAGCCTGTGACCTTTTCAGCGCCGTTAATGACAGGCATCTCGTCCTCATAAGCCTCATATCTTACGGTATATCCTCCTGTACCCGAGTCACGGGTGTCGAACTCAACAGGCTTTGTTATGCGGTAATCACCGCCTCGGAGATACACGATTATATCTCCCGACATATCTCCGTTGATTTTTCTTACCTCGTCCCTTGCACGTTCAAGGGTGGCAAACGGCGACTCAGCCGAGCCGTCGCCGCTGTCGTTTCCGTCGGGCGCTACATAGTAGACCGCCTGTACATCAGAAGCTGTTGAAGCCATGTTCAGACCGCCTGTGTCAACAGCCGACAGAGCTGCCGCAAGACTTATAACTGCGGCAGCAGATCTCTTCAGGATCATGTAATCCCTCCTTATTTTAATTTCCCTTCTATACTATCATTTTATCTTTATTTTTGTGCATGATAGCTATTTTTATCTTTTATATATCAATTATAATATAAATAATTGCTTAGTAATACAAAAATAATAGCCTTTTTGGCAATATTTATACTTCCCTCCTTTTACTGTAATATAAACTGCATATGCAGCCATTTTTCCTCCATATATCAGCGTGACGCTGCGCCCTTGCTGCGCGTATTATTTCTTTCGTTTGGAAAAATATAGCCTCGCCTGTTGCTATTTTCCTTTTTATATGTTATAATATCTTTTATTCATCGGAGGTACATATGTTAGCAGGATTCAGAAAAAAATTCATTGGTGACAAGGCATTCTACAGGATAGTTCTCAGCATGGTAATACCCATGATACTGCAAAATCTCGTCACCAATTTCGTAAGTCTCATAGATAACATCATGGTGGGCAGTATGGGCACTGAGCCTATGAGCGGCGTTTCCATCGTCAACCAGTTCATATTCGTATTCAATGTCACCGTATTCGGTGCAGTTGCAGGTCCCAGCATATTCGGAGCGCAGTTTTTCGGCAAGGGCGACCATGAGGGTCAGAAATACACCTTCCGTTTCCGACTGCTCCTGTGTGTAATTATAATCGCTGTTGGAGCTGTGATAATGGAGCTTTTCGGCTCGCCACTCATATCACTCTTCATCAGTAAGGAGAGCGAACCTCAGCAGGCTCGTGAGATACTCCGTTACGGCATGGATTACCTGAGGATAATGGTATTCGGACTTATCCCATTCGGCATCGGTCAGGCTTACTCCAGTATCGTCCGCGAGTGCGGAGAGACACGCATACCTATGGCAGGTGCTATGTCAGCGGTGGGTATAAACGTGCTCCTTGACTACGGACTTATTTTCGGAAAGCTCGGTATGCCTGCACTTGGAGTAAAGGGTGCGGCTATAGCTACAGTCATAGCAAAGACCGTTGAAGCTCTTGTGGTCATCATCTGGGCACACACTCACCCACAGCGCAACCAATACATCGTCGGAGCTTTTCGCGGTTTCTGCATTCCGCGCAGACTTGCCCTTGATATCATAAAGCGCGGCACTCCCCTGTTTATCAATGAGTTTCTCTGGTCACTTGGAATGTCCGTAGTGGCACAGTGCTATTCGGTAAGAAGCACAGAGGTAGTTGCGGCGAGAAACATCTCAAGCACAATGACTAACCTTTTCAGCTCGGTATATCTGCAAATGGGCGCTTGCATAGCCATACTTGTGGGTGCAAAGCTGGGTGCGAACAAGCTAAAAGAGGCCCGTGACCTTGACAATAAGCTATTATTCTTTGCAGTTGCCGCGGCTACGGTAGTGGGAGTCTGTATGCTCCCACTCGCAGGACTTTTCCCTGAGCTCTACAACACAGAGCCGTCTGTACGTTCTCTTGCCGCCTACATGATAATGATACAGGCGCTTACAATGCCCATGTGGGGTTACACCAACGCCTGCTACTTCACACTGAGAAGCGGCGGAAAAACAGGCATCACCTTCCTTTTCGACTTCGGCTATACATGGTTTCTTATGATACCACTTGCCGCAGTCCTTTCTTACTTTACTTCCCTCGATATCCGCATAGTATTTGCCGTCGTGACCTTCTCTGAGATAGTCAAGGTATTCATCGGCTGGCTCATGGTGCGGAGCAATGTGTGGATAAACAACATCGTCGATGATATATGAGTATATAGTGAAACGCCGCCGCTTCGAGGGAAGAAGCCGCGGTGTTTCTCCTTTTTGAGGAAGTCTATCCCAATAAAACTATCAAGCTTTGAATACTGCACGCACGAAGTTGTAGAGGTGTGCGTGGATAGAGTTGTCACCGTGATATCCGCCGTTGACATAGTGCCATACGTGGGGTACTCCGTTCTTGGTGAAGCTCTCGTGATAGCCGTTAGGCGTTGTATAAACTACTTCGTCATTGCTTCCTGCGGTGATGAAAAGCAGGTGCGGTTCTTCTCCGCTCTTCCACTTGAAATCACCTGTTGCACCGGGTGCAGGGCATATAGCTCCCACATAGCCGAACAGGTCGGGACGCTTCATGCCTATCATAAGGGACTCTCTGCCGCCCATTGAGAAGCCTGTTATGGCAGTATTCTCCCTGCCTGTCTTTACGCTGTAATTCTTCTCGATATATGGCATAAGGTCTTTGGTAAGGTCATTGATGAAGTTATCATATGCCGCATTGTTTGCATCGTCCATAGCCGTGCAGTCCTTCTGTGTGGCACTTGAATAGATATACGGGAACACAACTATCATGTCCTCGGCTTCGCCCTCTGCAATGGCATTTCCTATTATCTGACGGGTGTACATAGTGCCGTTGCCTTTGATTATCATTCTGTCCTGATTTTCCCAGTAGCCGTGCATAACGTAGAGCACAGGGTATTTTTTGTTCGGGTCATAGTTTGCAGGCAGAAGTATATTGAAAGGCTTTTCGCGGTTGCAGGTAGTTGAATAGTATGAACCGCTCTTTACAGTACCGTACTGAACGCCCGACTTCTCCTGATGTGATGAGTCAGGCTCTTTGTTTAAAACTTTGGCTTCCACAAGCTTTGTATACTCCGCCATAGTATAACCATTTGTGACTGTCTCGCTGCCGCCCTCAGAGGTAGTTTCAGACTTTTTGAATTCGCTTATCTTTCCGAGAACATACTGCTGAATGAGCAGAGCGTCCGCAACATTGTATTCGCCGTCCTTATTGACATCAGCCGCTCTCTTTGCGGAAGAGGACTCAAATTCGCCGCTGATAAGAGCTTTTCTTGCGGAAATTATGTCAAAGCTGTCAATAGCTTCGTCGCCGTTGATATCGCCCATGACAACGTTAACTGCCTTAGGTCCGTCAATGAAAGTACCTGCCACAGCGCCTATAGCCTCGTCAATGGCAAAGCTTGTTTCTCCCTCGGCTGTTTCCACGTAGAACTGCATATTCGAAGCATTTTCAGGTATCCTGTAATTGGTGTTTGCAAGCTGTACCCACTGTCCCTTTGGCACATCAGTTATAGCTATCTTGTCATAGACTGTCTCAGAGCCGTTGTCGTACTGGAGAGTGAGGTAGAATGTCTGAAGGTCAGGACCTTCGTCGTATTTTACAACAGTGCTGAAGCTGTATTCCTCGCCTGCCTTGAAAGCCTTTGCGTTGAGAGCTCTCGTTGCACCGTTCCAGCTTGCTTCTCTGCCTGTACAGCTGAGAACGCCGCTTCCTGCATAGGGGTCAGTCTTTCCCACAGCAACGCTTGCAGAGCCTCTTCCCGACCATGACTCAGTACCGCTCTCGAATGTGTTGTGGAAGTAATATCCGTCAGCGTCAGGCTCTACAACAACAGGCGAACCGCTTAGCACCTTGCTGCCATTGCTGCCGTTCCATGTCTGGCGGTCATACTCAAAGAAGTCGATATCGGCATAGCCGCCCGTTGTCTTTGTAGCATAGCTGTAGATACCGCTGCGGTAGCCTGTAAAGAGCTTCAAGTCGTAGGACATTTTAAGCTCCTGCCCCAGCTTGCTCCAGTTCTGACCGTCATAGGAGTAATAGAAATTAGCCTTGTCTATGTCGTTTGAAGCACTTCCGTCAGAGTTTACGTTTGCGAACTTGAAGTCCACCTTGAGATAGACCTCGTCGCCGCTGAGGTTCTGCTCGGCTATTATCTTATTTGAAGCAGTCGCCACATCGCTGCTCTCATTTACAGACATATATATCTTCTTTGCGCCGCTGTCATCAACACGTACACCGATACAGCCGTATTTCAGCTGGAATGCGGAAAGTCCTGCATAGTCGCCTGCCTTCATGTTCTTTGTATCAATCTTGATATAGCTGCTGCAGGCAGGACCTTCTGTACGCATGGTAAGGGTGTTTCTCGCATTGAGCAGATGTGAAGCTATGGTCTTGTTCTTCAGACGCAGCCAGCCCTCACGCTCGGTCACAGACCACGCCGTATTATCGGGATTATGGTTCCACTGCCACTCCAGTGCAAGGTCATTGGTGGAGTAGTCAAAGCTGTCATCGCCTGCAAGGTCAGTGCCGCTGCCATTGCCTATATCAAGGGTCACGGGAGCTTTTCCGTTTACGCCCATTATCGGCCAGTCGTTCTGCCATGTAACAGGAACGAGTACAGGTATTCTTCCTACAGAGCCGTGATCCTGGAACACCATTCCGTACCATTTGCCGTCGGGAGTATCAAATATTCCGCCCTGTGCAGCGCCGCTTCCGTAAGAACCGACACCAGAGTTGAGAATGGTCTTGCTCTCATAGTTTCCGAGGAGCTGTTTGCTGCGGTAGCATATCTCCACACGTCCGCTTCCGCTTGGCCATGCAATTATGAAGATATAGTAGTAATCGCCTATTTTCTGGATATGTGAACCCTCTCCTGCAACATAGCCCGAAATGCCTGTCTTGAAGAGAGTCTTGTCAACTCCGCCCTGCTTGAAGCCTGTCATGTCGGAGTTCAGCTCTTTTATCTTTATCTCGCCGCCGCCATAGACAAGGTAATTCCTGCCGTCATCGTCAAAGAGTATGGAAGCGTCGTGGTACATTCCGTTTATCTCGCTTCTTTTCCATGTACCGTTTTCAATATCGTCAGTCTGGAAGATATAGGACTTGCCTGTACCGTAGCTGCCGAAAAATACATAGAATTTGCCGTCGTGATAGCGAAGGCTGGCTGCCCACTGACCGTGGGAATAGTCGTTCTTTCCGTTTCTGAGTGACTGGACATCTCCGTCTGCAAGAGTGTCATAGACATAGCTGCAAATCTCCCATGATACAAGGTCTTTCGACTTCATAATGGGAGCGCCCGGGCTGAAAAACATGGTGGTGCTCACCATATAATATGTATCGCCGACTCTTATAACGTCTGTGTCGGGTACATCTGCCCAGATTATCGGATTTGATACTGTGGTCTGCGCCGCCTCGGCGGATACAGGCTTGATGACTCCTGTGACCGAAGGTACAGCGACTGCTGCCGCAAGCATCATTGAAACCATTGCTTTCTTCATGCTAACGTGTTTCATGGTAATTCCTCCTTTTATTTAATTCCCCTTAGTTTCATTTTAATTTCTGTTTGCGAAACCGTCAATTGTTTTTTGTGCAGACTATGTAACATTTTGACGATTTTTTTAATATTGTTCAAATATATTTTATCATTATGACGAAGCTTTATCAACCTAAAATTCACAGATTTGGTGGACAAAACAACGCTGGCACGTACTTATGAACAATTTAGACAGATTTTTTTAATTTTTGCACCGTTTATTGACATTTTTGTGCGTATATGCTATTATGTAAGAAGTAGTTATGACGAAAGGAGCTTTTTTATGTCTCATTCTGAAAAATTACTCAGCAAGGCAGCAGCACTATTTGTAACATTTATCGTAATAATCACCTGCGGCATACTCCCGAAAGGCTCTATGAGAGCAAATGCCGCTGAACTATATAACAAGGACGGTGTCTACCTCAGCGAGGCTTTCAATATAGCAGGAGGAAACCGTTATCACGAACCTCGTTCGCAGTGGCTGGGTTTTATCGACAAGTACATGATGCTGGATTATTACATCGGTACGCCCTTTGTAAACTGGCTGTATTCCGCATCTCCGCGAGGTGACAAGTGGCAGATAGCCGAGGGGTACGCTCAGAATATCATCGGCGGCGGAGGCTCATACGATGCAGGCGGTATGAACAGTACAGGCTTTGTGTGGCACGCTGTGGCAAAAAGTCTTTCCGAGGCTTCGGGACTGGATATGTCCGTAACAGGTAAGTGGGTCCCCATGCTTAACGGCTTCAATTATGCAGGCTTTTCACGTTCGAGCTGGACAGGCGGCGGCAACCGCTGGTACGACTTCATCAGGACATACAACGTGAAATATTACGCTTTCAGCACAAAAGCCGAAATGCTTTCAAGCGGCGTTCTCGGCAAGGGCGATATCATCTGGTGCGTGGACGGCTCTGTGGGTACTCTTATGAACGGTCTCAGCATACCTGCTGACAATCATCACATCGGTATCTATATGGGAAACGGCTCAGAGGACCTCTGGTGGCAGACTGGTCCTACTACCGGAGACGGCGACTTTTCTGCGCAGTATAACAGCATCAACCCCATTTACGGCTGTGCGGCTTACAATACTTACATAGTCCTGCCGTGGGACGGTGTTCCCGATACTCCCCCTGCTGTGGGTCAGGGTTACCGCGAAAGAAGCACAAGAACTGTCACCTACGGACTGAAAAATCCGGGCGGAAGCTACTTCAATGAGGGAATTTCAAGGGCAAGCGGCGGAAACTTCACTGTGTCGCTCAATCAGTGGCAGACCTTTATAAATCAGTACACCAAGAACGACTATTACGTAAATACCCCCTACTCAACATGGCTTTATGCGGCTTCTCCGAACGGGGACAAATGGCAGTATAACGAGGGTTGGCAGAATATGATAGTCGGAAGCGGCGGCTCTGCGTCCGAGGGCGGTCTCAATTGCATGGCTTTCGTGTGGCACGCTCTCACAAAATGTATCTCTCTCTGCAACGACACTTCTATGGAGTACGCAGGAACTGCTGTTCCCTTCAACAGCGAGTTCAATTCCATGTTCTCACGGCGTTCGTGGAGCGGCGGAAACGGCTGGCTTCCCTTTATATATGCCTATGGACTCAGGTATTATGAGTTCTCCACAAAGGCTGAAATGCTGGGAAGCGGCGCTCTCAGAAAGGGCGATATAATCTGGTGCGTTGACGGAAACTTCGGAACAGGTCTCAGCGGACTTGCCACTCTCTCGGACAATCACCATATCGGCATCTATGCAGGAAGCGGAAGTACTGACCTCTGGTGGCAGTCAGGTCCTGTAAACGGCGACGGAGACTTCTCAGAACAGCGAAACAGCGTCAATCCCATATACGGCTGTTCAAAGATAAATTCATACGTGGTCATTCCATTTGCAGATGAGATTGTCCGCGAAGCTGTAGTGACTGTTCCTGTTACAACGACAACAACAACAACTACTACTACGACCACAACGACGACGACTACAACCACGACAACAACTACAACGACAACTACTACCACTACTACTTCTACCACAACTGCAACAACTACTTCAACCACCACAACCAATGTGACCGAGACCACTGATGTTACGGAATGTCCTGTGATACTCAGCGAGGATGCTGTAAGGCTTATCTCCCGAAAGGGCATAGCTCCAAAGGACATAATCTCTCAGGCTGTTGTGGACGGCGAAAATATCCCCACCGATGAGCTGAGCTTCGGAAGTTCTGGAGAGCCTGAGCTTGAATTCAGACGCGAGGGCAATGAGTTTGTCTGTATGGTGAGCATTTATTCGGGTGAAGACCTGCTTGCTTCGCCAACTGTTGCAACAGTGCTGAAAGGCGATGTGAACATGGACGGTCAGGTGAACTCCGTTGACGCAAGTATAGTTCTCGCCTGCTATGCGATGAGGTCTGTGGGCAAGGACTGGTACTTCACTTCCGACACGGAAGCTCCCGAAGATATGCTGACCGAGCGCCTTTGTTACCTTGCGGCTGATATCGATACCGAGTCAGCTACTATGTGCAGTGAACAGGACAGTATGATAGACAGCAACGATGCTTCGGCTATCCTCGCCTGCTATTCCGCAAGCTCTGTGGGAAAAGCCTTTGAATGGTAATAATATAAAAATGCCCCGATTTTTGCGTCGGGGCGATTTTTTTAGAGTTTTTCGGGACGTTGAAGCCACCGTCCCCTACAGTTCTCGATTCTTACCGTGACAGCAGTATCGTATATCCGGATACGTCCGCGCAAGCTGACACAACAATTATGCATTGAGTATTTTCTCTATAAAAAATCGCCCCGAAACTTTATCGGAGCGTTTTTATATTATTCAGTATGTTTGAGCGAGCCTGTAAAGGCTCAGCTAATGGTGGAGGCGAGGGGAATTGAAAAAGTAGAAGCACTTTTAGTGATTTTTGCTAAAATGCGAAAATGACTGTATTTCGCGGTATTTTACGATTTCGCTTTTAGCAGCTTCAAGTGATTTTTGGCAGCTTTTGGTACAAATAAGTGGTAAACAAGTGGTTGGAATGCGTTTTTTTCTGAAAAATCGTATCCGAATTTCCACGATTACCTTCAAAATATTGTATGCCAAAATCGACTTATTATTATGTAAGTTGGAAATCAATTGGAATTGTCAAGAAATGTGCAGTCATAGAATACCCAAAATCTGAAATAGGCATATATCAGGCAGCGTGATGAGATCGTTGCTTTGAATTTCTTAG
>SFFP01000078.1 GCA_004556875.1 Ruminococcus flavefaciens | reverse complement strand
CTGCTGACAGCATTTACAAGACAGGCGGAGTTATTGTTCACAAGGACTGATGATCGGAGGAGTATAGTTTGAACAGAAAAAGTATCGCTTTTGTAATTCTTACAGCAGCTTTAGTTCTTGCATCTACAGCAGCCTGCTCGGATAATAACAATGATGATTACTACCTTACAGAGCAGACTACGACAGAAGTAACTACAACAGAAACCACAACTGAAGCAGAAACTGAAACAGAACCGACTACAGCGGAGCTCAGAACATATAATGAGCTTACAAACACATATTCAGGTACTTACGTAGCTGCACAGGGACTTACTGGACTTGACTTTTCTGTATTCGGCTCCGATGAGGATGGCGTGATACAGGCGCTATTCTCATTCCATGAAGATCCTGCAAATCCGGGTGTACCGACAGGCAGCTATCTCATGGAGGGTACTGTTGATGAGGAAAAAACTGCTGATGATATCGTAGCCGTTGATTTTAAGGGTTCAAAATGGGAAAAGAAGCCTGATACATATCATATTATTGAATTCAAGGGTATTTTTGATCTGAAAAATGGCACTCTTGAATCCGATGACTATCAGATGAAGCTGAAAAAATCAGCCGGAGCTGAGCTCACTTACCTCATAAAGAACTATGAGGGAACTTATACTCCCGACATCGGTGAAAACAAGATCAGCTTCACAGTTGAGGATATCGGTTATCACGGTGATATACAGGCTGTTTTCGAATACGAGCCTGAAAAAGACAAGATATGCAGCTTTATTACCGAGGGACAGGTGACTAATATTTCTCCTGACGGTAAGGTAACTGCGGCATTTACAGGCTCTGAGTGGATAATTGAACCTGAAGATAAGAAATTCATAGATTTTGAAGGCGTTTTCAATGAATATGGACTCCATTTCAGCGAAAATGGCGGACATAACATTGAACTTGATGCAAAAAGATAAGAGAGCTACCGAGCCTGAAATTAAAGGCTCGGTAATTTTTTGCCGCGATCTCGTTGGAGAGAACTACCGTTGTCAGCTTTTTGTTTGATTTTTTTTGCTGTAAATATTGTAAAATAATGGGAAATGTGGTATCATAGAAATAGTATTTATGTACCGCCAATGGCAGAATGGAGGACTGTATGGAGAATAAAATCACTTTCAGCGGCAATATGACCGCTCAGATCAATTTTGCAATGCAGCAGAACTACGTTCCTGTATTCAGAAATATCGTAATGACTAATAATTCGGAGGAAGAGCTGAAAAGCGTAAAGCTCAGGATAAGCTTTGAGCCTGAGTTTGCAAAGGTTTTTGAGTCAGCTCCCGTTGACCTCAGACCTGCACAGCCTGTGGAAATATCCCCGATAAATATAATAATGCTTTCGGAATATCTTTTCAGTCTGACAGAAAAGATCGTTGGAAGCGTGACAATACAGGCTCTTCAGGGTGAGGATATCATTGCTGAAGAGACCAAAAATATAGAGCTTCTTGCATACGATCAGTGGTCGGGTATCAACTTTATGCCTGAGACTGCCGCAGCTTTTGTAAGTCCGAACCACCCTAAGGTACAGGAGATACTTTCGGCGGCAGGAGCTTATATGCAGAAATGGTGCGGAGATCCAGCGTTTACAGGTTATCAGACCAGAAATCCCAATATCGTAAAGCTCCAGATGGGAGCAATATATGCAGCTTTACAGGAGCAGAATATTGCCTATGCAATGCCGCCTGCAAGCTTTGAGGAGTCTCAGCGCATTCGTATGCCTGATGCTGTTCTTGAGTCTAAGCAGGGAACGTGCCTTGACTTGTCCGTGCTTTACTGTTCATGCCTTGAAGCAGCAGGTCTAAATCCGATGCTGATACTTGTGCAGGGACACGCTTTTGCAGGCTGCTGGCTTGAAAACGAGACCTTTTCTGACTGTCTGCAATACGATATGTCAGCACTTACAAAGCGTATCGCCCACGGCATAGACGCAATATGTGCTGTTGAATGTACAGACTTTGTTGCAGGCAAGAATACAGACTTTGACAGTGCAGAAAAGCACGCCGCAGCCAATCTTGATGACGCGGCAAAGTTCTATTTTGCAATAGATATAAGCCGTACACGTTCAAGCGGAATTCGTCCTGTTCCTGCCAGAATATCCGAAAACGGAACATTCAAGGCTGTGGACTATGGCGAGCGCAAAAAGTCTGAGATAACATCTGCGCCTAACGAGATAGATATCATCGGACAGACCGTTGCAGACGGAGAGGCTAAGGAAGTCACAAAGCAGGTGATATGGGAGAGAAAACTCCTTGACCTTAGTCTCAGAAACAGTCTGTTGAATTTCCGTCCTTCTGCCATGAGCGTACAGCTTATGATAAGCGACCTTGCTGTTCTTGAGGACGAGATATCAAAGGGCGAGGACTTCAAGGTAATGCCGATACCAAATGATACAACTCTCCAGATGTCCGACAGCAAGATATATGAGACAGAAAATGACCGTGATCTTATCACATCTATCTCCGAGGCAGAGTTCAGGAGTCATCGCCTCAGGACTTTCATGAAGGATACTGACCTTGAAAAGGTAATGAAAAAGCTTCACAGACAGGCAAAAGTCAGCATGGAAGAAAACGGTGTTAATACCATATATCTCGGACTTGGCTTTCTGCGCTGGTATGAGACTGAAAAGAGCGATAAGGCAAGATATGCACCTCTTGTGCTTGTGTCGATAGATATAATCCATAAGGTACAGGAAAAGTCTTATCTTATCCGTATGCGTGATGAAGATGCACAGGTCAATATCACAATGCTGGAAATGCTTAGACAGTTCTTCGGCATTGATATCAAGGGACTTGACCCTGTTCCCGAGGACGAAAACGGTGTAAATCTTCAAGTGATTTTCAACACTATTCGTCAGGGCATAATGTCACAGCCGCGCTGGGATATCGTTGACTATGCCTTTATCGGACAATTCTCGTTCAACCGCTTCATCATGTGGAACGATATCCGCAATCGTGCAGACGAGCTTGCTAAGAATAAGGTAGTTGCAAGCCTTATCTCGGGAAAGACCGAGTGGTCAGAAGACGACCTGTACATATCTCCGCTTGACCTTGACAATAAGGTCGCTCCGTCAGACCTTGTAGTTCCGCTCAGTGCGGACTCATCGCAGCTTGCGGCTGTGTATGCGGCTTCACAGGGTAAGAGCTTTGTACTTCACGGACCTCCCGGAAGCGGTAAATCCCAGACTATCACCAATATGATAGCAAGTGCGCTGTATCAGGGAAAATCCGTACTGTTCGTTGCAGAAAAAATGGCGGCTCTGTCCGTAGTTGAAAAGCGTCTTAACAAGGTGGGTCTCGGACCGTTCTGTATAGAGCTTCACTCAAATAAGGCGCAGAAGCGAGCTGTACTCAAACAGCTTGAAGAAACTCTCAATGTGGGACGTATCAAAAAACCTGCGGAGTACAAGGCACAGGCTGACAAGATAGCCGAGATGCGCAAAGAGCTTAACGGCACTATGGAGGAGATACACAAAAAGCGCAATTTCGGCTGTTCGATGTATGACGCAGCTGTAAGATATGAGAAAAACAGCAAATTCGGCGGAAAATTCACTTTTACCAACGAACAGCTTGACGCTATGAGCGATACATCTTATTCTGTTTGGCGTGAGACTCTCGAAAGCCTTGCTGCGGCAGGAAGAGAGTTTGGTGACGTTACTACTACTGCTCTCGGAGTATGCGAGCTTACTTCATGCACTCCCGAAACAAGGGGCGCTATGGAATCAAAGCTCCGCGAGCTTAAAACTGCGCTTACTTCTGCTCAGGGAGATACACAGCAGCTTGCTCAGTTTACAGGCAGCAGCGAAATGACATTTGAGGAGTGCAAGCTTGCAGCTGAGATACTTACGGCAGCATCAGGCGGAGAACAGCTTCTTCCCGATATTATTGCCGACAGCCGCTGGAACGGCTTCAAGGAGTCGGCACAGAGCCTTATAAATACAGGTAAGGAGCTTGCACAGTCAAAGGACGAGCTGCTTTCAAAGTTTGAACCATCGGTTCTTGGCTATAACGCTCAAGATGCTCTTGTAAGGTGGAAAACTGCGCAGGGCAAGTGGTTCATAGGAAAGAGTCTTGGCAGCAGCAAGCTTGTAAAGGAGCTTTCTGCTCACGCAAAGGCTTCTTCCACTGTAACAAAGTCAAATATCACTGAGTATTACGACAAGATAAACCGCTTCAATGCACTTAAAGGACAGGTGACTTCCGCACAGCCTGAGCTTGTTAAGTATTTCGGCTCGTTCAGACTGGATGAAAATACAGACTGGAACATCGTTGAAAAGTGCGTATCACGTTCATCTGAGCTTGGCGAAAAGGTTGCTGCGTCTTCATTTGGTGCCGATATCAAGCAGAAACTCTGCGAGAGCCTTACAAACGGCGTAAATAGCGATACTTCAAAGATATCTGCGGACTATTCCGCACTTGAGAATATATCTGTTCAGCTGAGAAATGACTTCGGAATAAATATGGACAAGCTCATCACAGGCGAGAGCTGGGGCAGTGATGCTCAGCAGAAGGCTGACGCTGTTATTGAGGCTCTTCCGCAGCTGAAGGAATGGACAGGTATCGTCACCATATGCAACAAGCTCCGAGAGCTTGGAATAGGCAACGTTGCTGATGCTTATATGAACGGTGAAGTTCCTACAGAACAGCTCATCGGTGCATTTGACTGCGATATCAGCAAGGCTATGGTGACAAGCACAATTTCGCGAAACAGCGTTCTTTCGCGTTTTCAGGGAACACTTTTCGAGGACACTATCAGACGCTTCGGCGAGGTACTGGACGATTTCTCCACACTTTCCATCAAGGAGCTCGCCGCAGAGCTTTCAGCTAAGATACCAACTCCCGGAAGTTCCGCAAACAGCTCTGAGATAGGCATACTTCAGAAGGCTATCAAGTCAAACGGCAGAATGATGTCCATACGAAAGCTTTTCGACAGTATCCCGAACCTGCTCAGGAGAATGTGCCCTGTAATGCTCATGAGCCCTATCTCTGTAGCGCAATACATTGACCCGTCTTATCCTAAGTTTGACCTTGTTATCTTCGATGAGGCTTCACAGCTACCGACCTGCGAGGCTGTAGGAGCTATCGCAAGAGGTGAAAATGTCATCGTAGTCGGTGACCCGAAACAGCTTCCGCCTACAAGCTTCTTTGCTTCAAATCAGGTGGACGAGGAGAACTATGAAAAGGAAGACCTTGAAAGTGTTCTTGACGACTGTCTTGCACTTTCAATGCCGCAGAAACACCTGCTCTGGCACTACCGTTCACGCCATGAGAGCCTTATTGCGTACAGCAACTCGAAATATTACGAGAATAAGCTCTATACATTCCCGTCGCCTGACGATCAGGTATCAGAGGTAAGCTGGGTACACGTTGACGGATATTACGATAAGAGCTCAACACGTACAAACAAAGCGGAAGCACAGGCTGTCGTTGAGGAGATTTGCCGCAGACTGAGAGATCCTGAGCTGAGAAAGTTCAGTATAGGTGTCGTAACTTTCAGCCTTCCTCAGCAGAACCTTATTGACGATCTGCTCATGGACGCATATCGCGCTGAGCCAAAGCTCGAAGAATACGCAAACGAGATGTATGAGCCTATCCTTATCAAAAACCTTGAAAATGTGCAGGGTGATGAGCGTGATGTTATAATGTTCTCTATCGGATATGGTCCTGACAAGGACGGCAAGGTGTCCATGAACTTTGGCCCGCTCAACCGCGACGGCGGCTGGAGGCGACTCAATGTAGCTATCTCACGTTCAAAGTGCAAGATGATAGTATTCTCTGTTATCACTCCTGATATGATAGACCTGTCGCGCACACGCTCAGACGGCGTTGAGGGACTCAAGGGCTTCCTTGAATTTGCCGCTAAGGGCAGAAGTGCACTTCCTGTAAGGGCAGGCTCTAAGAGCAGTTCTGAGGGATTTGAGACAGTAGTTGCAGACGAAATAAGAAAGCTCGGTTATGACTGCAAGTGCAGTGTTGGCTGTTCGGATTACAAGGTAGATGTGGCAGTTGTAAATCCTGACAAGCCTGATACCTACATCATGGGTATCAACTGCGGAAACGAGTCCTACTACCATAACGGCACAGCAAGCGACAGAAGTCTTTCACAGCCAAGTGTACTGAGAGGTCTTGGCTGGAACGTTATGAGCGTTTATATCATCGACTGGCTTGACAATAAGGAGAAGGTTCTCAGCAAGATAAAGGCTGAGATTGACAGCGCGGTTGAGCGTTACCGCAATCCGCAGGACGCTCCGAAGGCTGAGGAAAAAAAGAAGCAGGAGCTTGTATTTGAAACAGAAGAGGTAAGCAGCTTCTCAGAAAGCTTTGATAAGTTTGAGCCGTTCAGAATAAAGGCGCTGGGAACTTCCGAAAACTTCAATGAAGGAAGCACTGCAAAGATAACCAAGTGTATCAATGATATACTCGCCGCTGAAGCTCCGATGAACAAAAAAACTCTTGCCAAAAAGACATTCTCATGCTGGGGCATATCACGTCCCGGTGCAAATATGAAGGCGCTGTTCGATACAGCTTTTGAAAAGTCTGAGGCTAAGATAACGCAGGCAGGCGAGAATGAATACGTATGGCTGAAAGACCAGATACCTGAGGAATACGACAAGTGCAGAACCGTATACAGCGGCGACGAAAAGCGTGATATCGATGAGGTAGCGCCTGAGGAGATAGCAGTCGGCATTAAGGAGATAATGTCTCGTCAGGTGGCTATGGCGCGTGAAGACCTGCTCCGTGAGGTGGCACATCTTTTCGGCTTTACAAGAATTACGCCAACCCTTGAAACATCTGTTGCCCTTGGCATCAAAGCGGCGAAAAACCGCGGCTGGGTAGGATTTACCGAGGACGGCAGAGTATCCTACACAGGAAATTAAATCTATGGAGGACGAAATTGAAACGACTTCTCATAATAATCGGTAAAATAATAGTAAAGCTTCTTCAGCTTATGCACCGCAACGCAGGAAATCTGCCGGGTATCGTGCTGTGGCATCTGTCACGGCACAAGGCAGTGTCCATGTTCAAGGTGGACTGCCCTATAATTGCGGTTACAGGAACTAACGGAAAGACCTCCGTTACAAACTGTATCGCGCAGCTTTTTGAAAGAAGCGGCAAAAAAATAATCATCAACAAAGAGGGCAATAACCTTGATACGG
The DNA here is from genome assembly GCA_004556875.1 of Ruminococcus flavefaciens. Taxonomy (GTDB): domain Bacteria; phylum Bacillota; class Clostridia; order Oscillospirales; family Ruminococcaceae; genus Ruminococcus; species Ruminococcus flavefaciens_S. The sequence continues at coordinate 456 of SFFP01000078.1, read as the reverse complement.
GAATATGCTCAATGCTGCTGAAATACTGCGATATGTCGGGAAAAGTCAAGGCTGATTACCTTATTCTCGAGACAGATGAATCCCATGTGCCTGTAGTGTATTCTCAGCTTAAACTTGATACACTTGTGGTGCTGAATTTCTTCCGTGACCAGCTTGACAGAAACGGTGAGATGGAGACACTTATCCAGAAAATAAACGGTTTCTGCAAAGCCTTTGAGGGAAATCTTATCCTTAACGGCGATGACCCGAATACAGCACGTCTCGGACGAGCTAATCCAAAAAACAAGAACGTGAAATACTTCCACGCAGAGCCATATGCCTTTGCTACGGAAAAGATATTTGAAGCCTCTGAGGGACGCTTTTGTCCTTTCTGCGGTGAAGCTCTTGAGTATGACTACTATCAGTATTCTCACATCGGCAAGTTTATCTGTAAGAAGTGCGGCTTCGGTGATTATG
>SFFP01000077.1 GCA_004556875.1 Ruminococcus flavefaciens | reverse complement strand
CTAAGAACTTCAAAACAGATCTCTCATCACGCCGCCTGATACCTGTCTATTTCAGATTTTGGGTATTCTCCGACTGCACATTTCTTGACAATTCCATTTGCAAAAGCCATACCTGCCATTGTTGCAGCATTAGCCATTTTTTCACGAGCCTCAGGGTCATTTGCACCATTATCGTAAGCGCGTGGGAGGTATTCAAATATAACTTTAAGTGCGCGGAGTGCGAGACCGTCGGTGTAGTCTGTAGCCATCATGGAAGCGTATGCTTCAAGAGCGTGTGTAACTGCGTCAATACCCGAAGCAGATGTGAGTCCCTTAGGCGCAGTCATCTGCATATCAACATCAACGATAGCCATATTCGGGAGAAGCTCATAATCAGCGAGAGGATATTTTACGCCGCTCTTTTCGTCGGTGATAACAGCGAAAGGAGTTACCTCAGAGCCTGTACCTGCTGATGTCGGAACAGCGATAAAGTAAGCCTTTTCGCCCATTTTCGGGAATGTGTATACTCTCTTTCTGATATCCATGAAGCGCATAGCCATGTCCATGAAGTCAGCATCGGGGTGCTCGTAAAGTACCCACATTATCTTTGCAGCGTCCATAGCAGAGCCGCCGCCCAGTGCGATGATAGTATCAGGCTTGAATACAGACATCTGCTCTGCACCTGCCTTAGCGCAGGCAAGTGTCGGGTCAGGCGCTACATCAAAGAATACTGCGGAAGCTATGCCCATTTCGTCGAGCTTGTCGATAATAGGCTGTGCGAAGCCGTTTTCGTAAAGGAATTTATCTGTTACGACAAATGCGCGTTTCTTGTTCATTACTGTTTTAAGTTCATCAAGAGCAACAGGCAGACAGCCGCGCTTGAGATATATCTTTTCGGGAGCTCTGAACCAAAGCATATTTTCTCTCCTCTTGGCAACGGTTTTGATATTGAGCAGGTGCTTTACGCCTACATTTTCGCTGACTGAGTTTCCGCCCCATGAGCCGCAGCCCAGTGTCAGTGACGGGGTAAGACGGAAGTTGTAGATATCTCCGATACCGCCCTGTGAGGAAGGAGTATTCACAAGGATACGGCAGGTCTTCATTCTGCTCTGGAATTCTTCCAGCTTGTCCTGCTGAGTCTTTACATCGAGGTAGATAGATGATGTGTGACCGTAGCCGCCGTCAGCGATAAGCTGTTCAGCCTTTGCAAAAGCGTCCTGTATGTCCTTAGCCTTGTACATTGCGAGAACAGGGGACAGCTTTTCGTGAGCAAATTCCTCGGAAAGGTCAGTGCTGTCAGTCTCACCGATGAGTATTTTTGTGCCTTCGGGTACTTTTACTCCAGCAAGCTCGGCTATCTTGCAGGCGGACTGTCCAACTATCTTTGCATTGAGAGAGCCGTTGATAAGGATAGTCTTGCCAACCTTTTCCTTTTCCTCTGCATTGAGGAAATAGCAGCCTCTTGCGGCAAATTCCTTCTTTACCTTGTCATAGATGTTCTTGTGGACGATAGTTGACTGCTCGGAAGCACATATCATACCGTTATCGAAGGTCTTTGAGTGTATGATCGAGTTTACTGCAAGAATAATATCCGCGGAATCGTCAATAATAGCAGGAGTGTTTCCTGCGCCTACACCAAGAGCAGGCTTTCCGCTTGAATATGCAGCTTTTACCATGCCGGGACCGCCTGTAGCAAGAATGATATCAGCCTCTGACATAAGAAGGTTTGTCATTTCGAGGCTTGGTACGTCTATCCATGCGATGATATCCTCGGGAGCACCTGCGGCTACAGCAGCCTCAAGAACAACCTTTGCAGCAGCGATAGTGGACTGCTTTGCTCTCGGATGAGGACTTATAATTATACCGTTTCGTGTTTTGAGTGCGATAAGCGTCTTGAAAATAGCTGTTGAAGTCGGGTTTGTGGTAGGTATTACAGCAGCGATGACACCGATAGGCTCAGCGATCTTCTTAGTGCCGTAAGCCTTGTCCTCAGCAATGACACCGCAGGTTTTTGTATCTCTGTAGGTGTTGTAGATATATTCCGAGGCGTAGTGATTTTTGATTACCTTATCCTCGACTATACCCATGCCTGTTTCTTCAACGGCAAGCTTTGCGAGAGGGATACGTTCTTTGTTGGCAGCTGATGCAGCAGCAAGAAAAATTTTATCGACCTGTTCCTGAGTGTAGGAAGCGAAGCGCTTCTGCGCCTGACGTACACGGGCGATAGCGTTTTCAAGCTGTTTTACGCTGTCAACTGTCTCGTAAGCTTTCTTTTTCATATTATTCCTCCTTGAAGCCGATAAACGGTTTCTGAAAATGATACAGTGACAATCTTTTCACAAAGTGTGATAAAAAATTATCAATCGGAAGCTGATATTTAGCGGCTTTTCACAGCCGCCTGACTTCCACTGTATTTATTATACCTCAAATCAGAAGAAATATTCTGTTTGTTATGCCAGACTAACAAAAATGACGTAAAAAACAGCTCCCTGCTAAGGGAGCTGAGGGTGTTAAAGATATTTCGTAACACCGAGGGGAAAACATCCGCTTTAAGTGTTATTTAAGTCGTGAATTGTTTCTTACTGTGCTGAAAAGAATTCTTTTCCCACTCCGCAGAGAGGACATTCGAAATCCTCGGGAAGATCCTCGAATTTTGTTCCGGGAGCAATACCGTTCTCAGGTGAACCTGCTTCTTCGTCGTATTCCCAGCCGCAGGCATCGCAAACGTACTTCATCAAAGCACCTCCTTTTTGAATAATGCGCTCATCTGTGAGCGTTGTATTATGTGTCCTTTTATTGTGTTACTTTACATTATATAGTTATAATGTGAATAAATCAAGGCGCAGAATAAAAGTTTTTATGATATAAGCGGCGAGCCGCCGCCCCCTTTTTCACGTCACAAATGAATAAAGGGCACATATTTTTCCGCGTCTGTTGCTATTTCCAAGATTTTATGATATAATATTAAAGTACGTGTAAGGTAAAATAATTTTATTGTTTCAGGAGCATATCATGACTGATAAAATAATCATTAAGGGCGCAAGAGCCAATAACCTTAAAAATATAGACCTCGAACTTCCCCGTGACCGTCTTATCGTTATGACAGGTCTGTCAGGCTCGGGAAAATCCTCCCTTGCCTTTGACACCATCTATGCAGACGGTCAGCGCCGCTACGTTGAGAGCCTTTCCTCCTATGCGAGAATGTTCCTCGGACAGATGGAAAAGCCCGATGTTGACAGCATTGAGGGACTTTCGCCTGCTATATCCATAGACCAGAAGACCACATCGAAAAATCCCCGTTCAACTGTTGGTACGGTCACCGAGATATACGACTATCTCAGACTTTTATACGCAAGGATAGGTGTTCCGCACTGTCCTGTCTGCGGCAGAGTGATATCACAGCAGACTATCGACCAGATGGTTGATACTCTCATGGCACTTCCTGCGGGTACAAAATTACAGCTCCTCGCACCTATCGTAAGAAACCGCAAGGGTCAGTACGTGAAAGAGCTTGAAAGTGTTAAGAAGTCAGGATTTGTCCGCGCAAGAGTTGACGGTATAATGTATGAGCTTACCGAGGAGATAAAGCTTGACAAGAACAAGAAGCACAACATCGAGATAATTGTTGACAGAATAGTTATCAAAGAGGGGATAGAGTCACGTATCGCAGACAGCCTTGAGACTGTATTCGACCTTACAGGCGGACTTGCCATTGCAGATGTCATTGACGGCGAGGAGATACTTTTCTCGCAGAATTACGCTTGTCCCGAACATAATATAAGCATAGGCGAGCTTGAACCTGTAATGTTCTCATTCAATAACCCTGTGGGAGCTTGTTCTAAGTGTACGGGTCTGGGCGTTTTCAGACATATCGACCCTGACCTTGTAGTGCCCAACAAGGAGCTTTCCATTGAGGGCGGAGCTATAAATGCTTCAGGCTGGAACAGTCTTGACGAGACATCTATTGCTATGATGTATTACCGTGCTATTTCCAAGCAGTACGGCGTTCCTCTTGATGTGCCTGTAAAGGAACTGAAAAAGGAACAGCTTGACCTTTTCCTCTACGGAACAGGTGACGAGACACTCGAACTGAAACGCCCTAAGTCTCTGGGCGGCGGAAGCTACCGTTCACCGTTCGAGGGCGTTGTCAATAACCTTGAACGCCGCTATAAAGAGACTTCAAGCGAATGGTCAAAGAATGAGATAGAGGAGTATATGAGCGAGGTAAGCTGTCCTGTCTGCAAGGGCAGGAGACTCCGCGACGAGTACCTTGCTGTAACTGTAGGAGATAAGAATATCAGCGAACTCACAGACCTTTCCGTAAAGGACGGACTGCAATTCTTCAGCGATCTGAAGCTTTCCGAGCATGATAATTTTGTGGGTGAGCGTATAATAAAGGAGATAAAGGAGCGCCTCGGCTTTCTCGGAAGCGTAGGACTTGAATACCTCACACTTTCACGTTCTTCGGGTACACTTTCGGGCGGTGAGAGTCAGCGTATCCGCCTTGCAACACAGATAGGCTCATCGCTTGTGGGCGTGTTGTATATCCTTGACGAGCCGAGCATCGGACTTCATCAGCGTGACAACGATAAGCTCATAGCAACGCTTAAAAGGCTTCGAGATCTTGGCAATACCCTTATCGTAGTCGAGCATGACGATGATACCATGCTTGCCGCTGATTATATCGTGGATATCGGTCCGGGAGCTGGCATACACGGCGGAGAAGTTGTCTTTGCAGGTACTGTGGACAAGCTTCTCAAGTGTAAAAACTCCATAACAGGACAGTACCTTAGCGGAAAAAAGAAGATAGAGATACCGAAAAAACGCAGGAGCGGAAACGGAAAGTTCCTGACGGTAAAGGGAGCTTCCGAGCATAATCTCCGCAACATAGATGTTCAGATACCTCTGGGCGAGCTTGTGTGCGTTACAGGTGTATCGGGTTCGGGAAAATCCTCGCTTGTCAATGAGATAGTTTACAAGCACCTTGCCGCAAAGCTGAACCGTGCCAAGATTAAGAGCGGAGCTTTCACAGAGATAGAGGGGATTGAAAACCTTGACAAGGTAATTTGTATCGACCAGTCGCCTATAGGAAGGACTCCGCGTTCCAATCCTGCGACATATACAGGGGTATTCGGCGATATACGTGAACTTTTCGCAAAGACTCCCGATGCTAAGGCACACGGCTACGGAAGCGGACGTTTTTCCTTCAATGTCAAGGGCGGACGCTGTGAAGCCTGTGAGGGCGACGGCATAATCAAGATAGAGATGCACTTTCTGCCGGATATTTATGTGCCTTGTGAAGTCTGCAAGGGCAAGAGATACAATCGTGAGACTCTCGATGTTCACTACAAGGGAAAGTCAATATATGATGTTCTGGAAATGACTGTGGACGAGGGCGTTGAATTCTTCGAGCATCTTCCTAAGATAGCAAGAAAGCTGAAAACTTTGCAGGAGGTAGGGCTTGGTTATATCAAGATAGGTCAGCCTGCGACTACTCTTTCGGGCGGTGAGGCACAGCGTGTAAAGCTGTCTACCGAGCTTTCAAAGCGTTCAACAGGAAATACCATATATATCCTTGACGAGCCGACAACAGGACTCCATACAGCCGATGTACACAAGCTCATAGATGTGCTGCAGCAGCTTACTGATCAGGGAAATACAGTCCTTGTCATAGAGCATAATCTCAACGTCATAAAGGTCGCAGACCACATCATTGACCTCGGTCCTGAGGGCGGCGACGGCGGCGGAATGATAGTTGCGCAGGGAACTCCCGAAGAGGTTGCAAAGTGCGAAAATTCCTATACAGGACAATATCTGAAAAGTTACCTTGAATAAACAAATAAGAGTATTCTCTCTGATATACAGAGGGAATACTCTTTTCTTTATCCTTCTATCTGCCGTGCGAGAAACTGTGCAGAAGCGTTTATGAGACTCTTTTGCAGGTCGGTGACTTCACGGCACTTTTCAGTTGTCAGAAAGGCTACAGCTCCCGAAACATCGCCTGCTGTAATGATAGGCAGAGCCGCGATGGCGGTCCTGTCTACTCCCTCGGCAGGGTAGAAGCTGTTGGTATTTCCGTCTGGACAGTAGAATTGTCCGCGGTTTTCCATAAGCTCTTCAAGCTGGGCTGTTACGCGTCTTTCCGAGAATTCCTTTCTTGGCACTCCTGCTGATGCTACCACATGGTCTTTATCAAATATGACCACAGGACAGCCTGCGATCTTGTGCATAATATCCGCAACGTACACTGCGTTTTCGCTCATTTCGCTTACCGCAGAATACTTTTTGAATATTACTTCGCCTTCACTGTTTGTGTATATTTCAAGAGGGTCGCCCTCGCGGATACGCATAGTTCTGCGAATTTCCTTTGGGATGACTACTCTTCCAAGGTCATCTATACGTCTTACAATACCTGTTGCTTTCATAATAATACCTCCGCAAAATAAAGATTGCGGTAATATTATCTGCGGAAATTTCCGAATTATTCTCGCTTAATTGTATTTATGCTTACGCATGATTATTTTGGATTAATGTCAGCTCAACAACTAAAAATTGGTTTATACAACTTTTAAAAACCAATTTTTAGTTGTCAAAGTGCAAGAAAAAATAAATATTCCGATAATTTTTCTTGCACTTTGTTTTGCCCTTTAGGGCAAAATGAGCTTGACATAAAAGAATATGCGCCACCTGAACTATGTTATTGAGGAAATTTTTTTATTATACCGTATATTTAACGATATCCAGTCTTTTTTCAAATTCTTCTATAGGGAGCGGCTTGTCGAACAGATAGCCTTGTGCCAGCTCACATTCATTCTGTCTGAGAAGCTCAAGCTGTGAAGGTGTTTCGACTCCCTCGACGATACATTCAAGACCTAATTCTTTTGCCATAGCTAAAACATACTTGAACATTACGCTTCTTGTGCTGTCCTTTGATTCGCCGTCAAGGGGAAGGAATATCTTATTGACCTTGAGAACGTTCCACGGAACGACTCTTATGAGATTAAGGGAAGAATAACCCATGCCAAAATCGTCAACAGATGTGCATATGCCCTGTTTCTGAAGTCCTTCAACGACACGGCGGAGATCTCTGAACTCTACATCGGTAGTTGTCTCGGTAAGCTCTATCTCTATAAATTCATGGGGAACATCGTGGCGGTCTATGATGTCGATTATTGTTTTAAGAAGCTCGGGATTTATCATATGCCGTCTTGAAAGGTTTACAGATACGCGGACAACACGTTTGCCTTCATCAAGCCATTTGCGGATACTTTCACATACCTTGTTCAGCATATAGAAGTCAAGCTTGCAGATGTCGCTTGTCTCTTCAAGAACAGGAATAAATTTCATAGGCGGAACGATATTACCGTCATGAAACCATCTGCACAGCGCTTCTGCGCCGCAGATCACACCTGTGTTTATATTTACCTTAGGCTGATAGAAAACATGGAATTCGTTGTTTTTCAGCGCGTCGGGGAACATATTCTGGATACGCCTTGATCTTTCCTTGTCAGACATGAGCATATCCGAGAAAAAGACTACATTGCCCTGTGCTCCGTCTCTTGCGATCTGAAGCGCGTGCATTATCTTGCCCATAATGTCGTTCGGAACTTTTACTTCAAATCCGTTTGGAATGCAGAAAACACCTGTATAGGCTGAAAGCTGAGCAGTACTTCCGCTGTCATCAATAATGACTACGGCTTCATTGAGATAG
>SFFP01000076.1 GCA_004556875.1 Ruminococcus flavefaciens | reverse complement strand
AGTAGGTCAGTTGACAGAGACAGCATCGAATGCTTTGATGTATATCGTAGTTATTTTGCTTGGTACATCTGTTGGTGCTACGACGACAGGTTCTGCATTCCTTAATGTAGCAACATTGAAAATCGTAGTTCTTGGTCTGGTTGCATTTGCATTCGGAACAGCAGCCGGTGTATTGTTTGGCAAATTAATGTGTTTAGTAACCAGAGGAAAAATCAATCCATTGATTGGTTCTGCCGGTGTATCGGCGGTTCCTATGGCAGCCCGTGTGTCCCAGAAGGTTGGTTCGGAAGCAGATCCGACAAACTTCCTTTTGATGCATGCGATGGGACCAAACGTAGCAGGTGTTATCGGTACTGCGGTAGCAGCCGGTGTGTTTATGGCAATTTATGGAGTATAAGGAGGATATAGAAAATGGCAGAGATTAAGAAAAAGCCGATTAAAATTACGGAAACGATACTTCGTGATGCACATCAGTCATTGATTGCGACTCGTATGACAACAGAACAGATGCTTCCGATTGTCGATAAAATGGACAAAGTTGGTTACCATTCCGTAGAGTGCTGGGGTGGAGCTACCTTTGATGCTTCTCTTCGTTTCCTGAAAGAAGATCCATGGGAGAGACTCAGAAATCTGAGAAAAAATCTTCCTAACAACAGACTTCAGATGCTTCTGAGAGGTCAAAACCTTCTCGGTTATAAGCATTACCATGACGATGTTGTCGAGAAATTTATCGAACTTTCGATCAAGAATGGTATTGATGTTATCCGTATTTTCGACGCTCTTAATGACTTCAGAAATATCGAGACAGCTCTTAATGCTACAAAGAAGTATGCAACAGAAAAGACTATTGCATCAGGCTGTATCTCTTATACACAGAGTCCTGTACATACAGTAGACAAGTATATCGAGATGTGTAAAGAGCTCAAGACTATGGGATTTGACACTATCTGCCTCAAGGATATGGCAGGTACTATGTCTCCGTATGAAGCTGAGCACCTTATCAAGGGTATCAAGGACGCTATCGGTGACATGACACTTATTCTCCATACTCACTGTACAACAGGTATGGCTTATATGACACTTACAAAGGCTATCGAGTCAGGTATAGATGTAATCGATACTGCTACATCATGCTTCTCAGGCGGTACTTCACAACCTGCTACAGAGAGTATGTTCTACGCTCTCAGCCAGTACGGTATCGAAACAGGTCTTAATGAAGATATAATCAATAAGGTAAACGATTACTTCAAGCCTATCAAGCAAAAGTACATCGATAACGGTCAGCTCAATCCAAAGAGTCTCGGTACAGACGCTCAGGCACTTGTTTATAAAGTTCCGGGCGGTATGCTTTCAAATATGATCGCTAACCTTACTGATATGCACGCTATGGACAGATTTGATGAGGCTCTCGCTGAGATACCGAAGGTAAGAGCTGATATGGGTTATCCTCCGCTTGTTACACCTCTTTCACAGATGGTAGGAAATCAGGCTGTAACTAACGTTCTCGTAGGCGAAAGATACAAAAACATCTCCAAGGAGATAAAGAATTACATCAAGGGCGAGTACGGCAATCCTCCTGCACCTATCGCAAAGGAGCTTGTAGAGAAGGTTCTCGGCGACAGCGAGCCTGTTGACTGCCGTATCGAAGATCAGAAGCGTACAGGTGAAGAATTTACAGCTGCAAGAGAAGCTCTCGGCGATCTTTGCAGAAGCGAAGAAGATGTAATGAGCTATATCTGCTATCCTGACCAGACTATCAAGTTCCTCAACGACCGCAAGGCTAAGGAAGAGAACGAAGCTGTATATACCATTGAGGAAATGTAAGGAGGCAGATCTATGTTTGATAAACTCTTATTATCTGCTGCCGCTGCTGAAACTACTAAGGAAATGAGCATAGGCGATGCTGCTGTTACGGCAGTATTCGGCTACGCTGTAGTATTCGCAGGACTTGTTATCCTTATGATCGTTCTTTACTGCACAGGTGCTTACTTCAAATCAAAGGACGCAAAGGCTAAGGCTGCTGATGCAGAAGCTTCCAAGAAAGCCGCAGCTGCTCCGATTGTTGAAGAAACAAAGGCTGAGCTTCCGCTCGCACCCGGTTCAGCAGGTCATGTTAAGCTCTTTGACGTTCCTGATAAGGAAGCTGCTATGATAATGGCTATCGTTGCCGACAAAATGCAGAAGCCGCTCAATGAGCTGCACTTTATTTCCATTAAGGAGGTCAAATAATAATGAAGTATAAAGTTACACTTAACGGTAAAACCTATGAGGTTGAAGTTGAACACGGAAAAGCTGTTCTTCTTGATGAATATGAGGCACTCGCCCCTGCTCCTGCAGCAGCTCCTGCAGCCGCAGCATCTGCACCTGCCGCTGCCCCAGCAGCACCGGCACCAGCTGCTCCTGTAAATCTTGCAGCCGGTGAAACAGTAACTGCTCCTATGCCCGGCAATATAATCAGAGTTGACGTTGCACAGGGTGATACAGTAAAGGCAGGACAGATACTTGTTATCCTCGAAGCAATGAAAATGGAAAATGAGATCGTAGCTCCTAAGTACGGTACAGTTGCTCAGGTAGTTACAAGCAAGGGTTCTGTTGTTGATACAGGTGCTCCTCTTGTTGTTATAGCATAAGGAGGGCACATAAATGGATATTCTTGAGACCCTGAAAACTTTGTGGAACGATTCAGGTTTCCAAAGCTTTTTCGTGAACGGGGGCTGGAAGAACCTTATCATGATCGTAATATCATGCGTTCTTCTTTACCTCGGCATTAAGAAGAAGTTTGAACCGCTTCTTCTCGTTGGTATTGCATTTGGCTGTCTCCTTGTAAACCTTTCTTACTTCGGCAGCGGCTCAACAGATGCACTTTATCATCTTGATCTTTGGGATAATTTCCTTAATCACGATCATCCTGATTATCATAGCTATGGCGCTATCATGCGTAACGGCGGACTCCTTGATATTCTTTACATAGGTGTTAAGGCAGGTATTTATCCTTCACTCATATTCATGGGCGTTGGTGCTATGACTGACTTCGGTCCGCTTATTTCCAACCCTAAGAGCCTTCTCCTCGGAGCTGCTGCTCAGATGGGTGTATTCCTCGCGTTCTTCGGAGCTGTTTGCCTTGGATTTACAGGTAACGAAGCTGCTTCTATCGGTATCATCGGCGGCGCTGATGGTCCTACAGCTATCTTCCTTACAACAAGACTTGCTCCGCATCTTCTCGGACCTATCGCTATTGCTGCTTACTCATACATGGCTCTCATCCCTATGATACAGCCGCCTCTTATGAAACTCCTTACAACAAAGAAGGAGAGAGAGGTAAAAATGGAGCAGAACAGAGTTGTTTCAAAGACTGAGAAGATCATTTTCCCGATCATTGTTGCAATGTTCGTAATCCTTCTTCTCCCTTCAACAGCTCCTCTTGTAGGCTGCCTTATGCTTGGTAACCTCTGGAGAGAATGCGGCGTTACAGAGAGACTTTCTGATACAGTTCAGAATGCACTTATGAATATCGTTACAGTATTCCTCGGAATTTCTGTTGGTGCAACAACTGCTGCTGAGCGTTTCCTTTCACTGGAGACTATCAAGATCATCGTTCTTGGTCTTACAGCATTCTGCTTCTCGACAATAGGCGGACTCCTCGTCGGAAAGATAATGTATAAGGTCACAGGCGGAAAGATCAATCCTCTTATCGGTTCAGCAGGTGTTTCAGCTGTTCCTATGGCTGCCCGTGTATCTCAGATGGAAGGTCAGAAGGCTAATCCTTCAAACTTCCTGCTCATGCACGCTATGGGACCAAACGTAGCAGGCGTTATCGGTTCTGCTATCGCAGCAGGATTCCTTCTCGCTGTTTTTAAGTAATTTAATCGCAGCAAAAAAATCAAGTCACGGTATCCAATACCGTGACTTTTTTGTTGACAACAGATCATAAATCCATTATAATTATGTCATAACGGAGGTGTGATATGAGTTATTTTACATTTGATAATAAAAAGATATATTATGAGGAGAATGGCTGCGGAACACCATTGTTATTTCTTCATGGCAACACAGCTTCTTCTAAAATGTTCACAGATTTCAGCAAACGATACACGGACAGTTACAAAGTTATACTCATAGACTTCCTCGGACACGGAAGATCGGAAAGGTTATCGGAATTTCCTGCCGATTTATGGTTTTATGAGGCTCAGCAGGCAATTGCCTTCCTCAGGCATAAACATTATGACAAGGTTAACATTATAGGTTGCAGCGGGGGAGCAATTGTTGCTCTGAATGTTGCACTTGAGGCGTCCGAATGTGTGGACAAAGTCATTGCTGACAGTTTTGAGGGCGAGAAAGCTGATGAAGCCTTTGTAAAAAATCTGCTTTCCGACCGCAGTTCTTCGCTGGAAGATACAAATGCAAGGGTATTTTACTCCTATATGCACGGTGATGACTGGGAGCAGATCGTTCATAATGACACATCGGCTATAATCAGACACTCAAAAGAAATTGTGAATTTCTTCCACAAACCTATCAGCGATCTTAAAGCTAAGGTGCTGCTCACAGGAAGTAAAGGCGATAAGTTTATGTACAGTGTTGCACATGATTACTACGAAAAAGTATACGGTAATATGCTTGAAAAGCTGACCAATGGCAGTATGCACCTGTTTGAAAGCGGAGATCACCCTGCAATGATAACAAATGCAGACAAATTTTATGATCTCAGTATCGATTTTATGAGATAATACATGGCAATTTCAATATATAAAGCAGTTTTACAAAAAGTTTTCATGTTTATCATGAAAAATATTACGGAAAGACTTGCAAAATTTCTCAGAATAGTGTAAAATAGTATTGTACGTTGTTAATATTATAACAACATCAAATTATGTAATTTATAATAACGAAAGGATGTCATACCAATGGCAGGATTAAACAAGGTTACTGTAGAAGACATTAACGTTAAGGGCAGAAAGGTGCTCGTAAGAGTAGACTTCAACGTTCCAATGAAGGACGGCGTTATCACAAACGATAACAGAATTCAGGCTGCTCTTCCAACTATCAATAAGCTGGTCGAGAATGGTGCAAAGGTTGTTCTTTGCTCACATCTCGGCAAGCCAAAGAATGGTCCTGAGGCTAAATTCTCACTTGCTCCTGCAGCAGCAAGACTTGGCGAACTCGTAAATACAAAGGTTACATTCGCAGCTGATGATACAGTTGTCGGCGACAACGCTAAGAAGGCAGTTGCTGCTATGAACGACGGCGAGATCGTTGTTCTTGAGAATACACGTTTCCGCGGCAACGAAGAGACAAAGAACGGTGAGGAATTCTCTAAGGAGCTCGCTGACCTCGTTGACGATGAAGTATTCGTTATGGACGCTTTTGGTTCTGCACACAGAGCACACGCTTCAACAGCAGGTGTTACAAAGTTCGTTAAGGAAACAGCAGTTGGTTACCTTATGCAGAAGGAGATCCAGTACCTCGGTAATGCTGTAGAAGATCCTGAGAGACCTTTCGTAGCTATCCTCGGCGGCGCAAAGGTTGCTGACAAGCTCAACGTTATCTCTAACCTCCTTGAAAAGTGCGATACACTTATCATCGGCGGCGGTATGGCATATACATTCATAAAGGCACAGGGCGGTTCTATCGGTAAGTCACTCGTTGACGACGAGAAACTTGACTACTGTAAGGAAATGCTTGCTAAGGCTGAAAAGCTCGGTAAGAAGATCCTTCTCCCTGTTGATACAGCAATCGCAGGTTCATTCCCTGATCCTATCGATGCTGAGATCTCTGTAGAGTATATCGACTCTGATAAGATCCCTGCTGACATGATGGGTCTTGATATCGGACCTAAGACAGCTGCTATCTTTGCTGAGGCTGCTAAGAACGCTAAGACTGTTGTTTGGAACGGTCCTATGGGCGTATTTGAGAATCCAACTCTCAAGAAGGGTACAGTTGCTGTTTGCGAGGCACTTGCTGAAGCAAACGCTACAACAATCATTGGCGGCGGTGACTCTGCTACAGCTGCTATCCAGCTCGGTTTTGCAGATAAGATGAGCCACATCTCAACAGGCGGCGGTGCTTCTCTCGAATACCTCGAGGGTAAGGTACTCCCGGGTGTTGCAGCTATCGCTGAAAAGTAATTGAACTTATAAACAGGGCGGATAGCGATATTCGCCCTTGTTTCAGTATCAAAGAAAAGAGGATGCCCGTAATGGAATCAATTGCACAGTTTAAAGAGAATAAAGGCGAAAAAGCTTTTTTCTATATGCTCATCGGATTTCTTGCAGGAATAATCGTTGGTTTTATAGCATCTCCTATAAAAAACGGCATCGCCATTGGAAGCTATAACGGTGCAAACAATAAGTTCAAAAATTCAAATAATGGCGGAAACAAAGCTTAATAAGTTGATATGAAATAAATTTAAAGGAGTAATCACAATGAATAAGTCATTAAGAAAGGCAATCATTGCCGGAAACTGGAAAATGAACAAGACTCGTCCTGAGGCTAAGGCTCTCCTCGAGGCTATCAAGCCTCTCGTAGCTAATGCTGAGGGTAAGATAGAAGTCATCGCTTGCGTACCTTTCACAAACCTTGAAACAGCTATCAATACAACAGCAGGCAGCAATGTAAAGATCGGCGCTGAGAACGTTCACTTTGAGAAGAGTGGTGCTTTCACAGGCGAGATTTCTGCAGATATGCTCACTGAGCTCGGTGTTGAGTACGTTGTTATCGGTCACAGCGAGAGAAGACAGTATTTCGGTGAAACAGACGAAACTGTAAACAAGAGAACAATTGCTGCTCTTGAAGCTGGTCTCAAGCCGATCGTTTGCGTTGGTGAGCTCAAGTGGGAGCGTGAGTGCAACATCACTGAAGAAGTTATCGCTCGTCAGATCAAGCTCGATCTTTGGTCACTTACAGCAGAGCAGGTAAAGAATGTTGTTATCGCTTACGAGCCTGTATGGGCAATCGGTACAGGTCTTACAGCTACACCTGACCAGGCTGAAGAAGTTTGCGGATTTATCCGTGCTCAGCTTGCTAAGCTCTTTGATCAGGCTACAGCAGACGCTGTTACAATCCAGTACGGTGGTTCAATGAACGCAAAGAACGCTGCAGAGCTTCTTGCTAAGCCAAACATTGACGGTGGTCTCATCGGCGGTGCTTCACTCAAGGCTGAGGACTTCAACGTTATCGTTCAGGCTGCTGTAAACGGCTAATAAACTTAAAGGGCGGATATTATCCGCCCTTACCCATGAAAGGAAATAAATATGTCAAAAAAACCTGTAGCACTTATAATCATGGACGGCTTCGGCTATAATCCTGATACTTACGGCAATGCTATTGCTGCTGCAAAGAAACCAAATCTTGATAAATATATGGCTGAATGGCCAAATACTATCATCGGCGCAAGCGGACTCAATGTTGGCCTTCCTGATGGACAGATGGGCAACTCTGAGGTGGGTCACACAAATATCGGCGCCGGACGTATAGTTTATCAGATGCTTGTTAAGATATCAAAGGATATCAAGGACGGCACATTCTTCAATAATCAGGCTATTCTCGGAGCTATGAAGAACTGCAAGGAAAAGGGAAGTGCTCTTCATCTTATGGGACTTCTTTCTCCCGGCGGCGTTCACAGCCATATGGAGCATCTTTTCGGTATAGTTGAGATGGCTAAGAAGAACGGTCTCGACAAGGTTTACATACACGCATTCCTTGACGGAAGAGACGTTCCTCCTTCATCAGCTGCTGAATATATGGAAGAGACAGTTGCCAAACTCAACAAGATCGGTCTTGGAAAGATCGCTACTATCTCAGGACGTTTCTATGCAATGGACAGAGATAACGCATGGGACAGAGTTGAGAAGGCTTATTCCGCTCTCGTTTACGGCGAAGGTGTCAAGGAAACAGACCCTGTACAGGC
>SFFP01000075.1 GCA_004556875.1 Ruminococcus flavefaciens | reverse complement strand
ACAAATACCTCCTCACGGGTGACGATACCATCATCGATCGCCCTCTGAATGCCCTTGCCAACACCTGCTTCATTACCGTAATACTGCGCCGTGTCGATAAGCCGATAACCGTCTTTAAGTGCTTCATAAACAGAGCTTTCCGCAGTATCATCGTCCTGTGTCCATGTACCAAGTCCAAGAATGGGCATTTCATAGCCGCTGTTGAGCAGTACAGTCTTGTTTTCAAAATCAAATTCTGTTGTCATATTACGCTGCTCCAATATCCTTCGTTTCATCAGGCAAAGGTCAAAAACGCTCCATACCCCGTCATTGTCGAGATCGTAAGGCTTTCCCCGCAAATCTTCTTCTGTCGGTTTCGCAAGAAGAAGATCATTGAGATTCCGTAAATCCTGCACGGTGTATTCGGTATCTTGGCTGCCGTTCATTTCAAACGTTACGGTCACATCGTCTTTACCGAGTGCATCAGCAAGTCCCGAAGTATCTGATATATGACCGATCTTTGTATAGCTGTATGGAGTATCGAAGCTCTCATAGAATACTACAAGGCAGTTATCACCATACAGCATTATATCACCCTCGCTTATATGCCCGACTTTTTCAGGCGAGGAAGGCAGAGATGTATCAAGGTAATAATACTTCTCATTGCCGTTCAGCTCAGACATATCAAGCGTCAGGGGCAGCATTTCCGTTAAAGCTGTGACGGTATCGCTGCTTTCCAAATTTACAGGGAATTGCTTATCTTCTACAGCTATCTGCATACCATTAGCTTCCTTTTCTTCATATTGTTCGGCGGTTGTGACCTCTTGTTTGTCAGAGTCCGCAGATGAAACGCTGCTGTCGCTTTGCATCATAACAGACGAGCTTTCACTTTGCACCGTCACAGCCGAACTATCCTCTAAGTAGCTGCCGCACCCGGTCAACATCAGAAAAGAAGAAATAACTGCTAAAAATCTTGCTTTAATCATAAATTCTCCTCACCGCCTTTGCAATGCCGCTTTCTCTCAGATGGTCATCTGAGATATTCGTTGTAGAACGCTTCGAGCTTGTCAAACGGAATAACGTGATTCTCTCCGCCGTCGTAGAGATCGGTGTGGGAAGCGCCTTCGATCACAAGAAGCTGTTTATTATCGGTGTACTTGTTTCCGTTTATCATATTCTCATAAGCATCTTTTCCAAAGTAGAAGGAATGTGCCTTGTCGCCGTGCATTATCATAACGGCGGAGCGTATCTCATTGCTGTATTGCAGGATAGGCATATTGATGAACGACATACAGCCGATCTTGTTCCAGCCGCCGTTGGAATTGAGCGAGCGTGGGTGATAGCCTCTTTCGGTCTTGTAGTATGCGTGGTAGTCCTTTACGAAATACGGTGCGTCTTCGGGCAGAGGATCGACAACACCGCCGCCAAGCTCATACTCGCCGCTTGCATAATCCTTGATACGCTGGGCATTCAGTGCCTGCTTCATGGCATAGCGCTTTTCCTCGCTGTCATCGGCATCAAAGTAGCCATTTGCATTCACTCTTGTCATATCGTACATGGTCGAAGCAACAGTCGCCTTGATACGGGTATCCAGTGTTGCCGCATTGAGAGCCATACCGCCCCAGCCGCAGATGCCAAGGATACCAATGCGTTCAGGATCAAAATTTTCCTGTACTGAGAGGAAGTCCACCGCTGCCATAAAGTCTTCCGTGTTGATGTCGGGAGAAGCCATGTATCTCGGCTGTCCTCCGCTTTCACCCGTAAAGGACGGATCGAATGCAATGGTCAGAAATCCACGCTCTGCAAGTGTCTGTGCGTAAAGACCGCTGCACTGTTCCTTGACTGCGCCAAAAGGTCCGCATACTGCGATAGCAGCTAATTTTCCGTCGGAGTTCTTCGGAGTATACATATCAGCCGCAAGTGTAATTCCATATCTATTGTGGAAAGTAACCTTCTGATGGTCAACCTTGTCAGACTTCGGGAAAGTCTTGTCCCATTCCTGCGTAAGTGTAAGATTTTCCATGAAATTCATTGTATTTCCTCCTTTTTCTGTCATATCAGTGCTGAGCTGCTCGGTTGGATCAGCTTCTGTCTGTGAGCTTTTAGGTGTATCAACGTTATTCTGTGTAGAATTGTTCTGAGAATTGCCGCATCCAGTAAGTAATGCAGTACATAGGCAGATCATTATAGCCGCCAATCTGATCTTTTTTTGTTTCATAATAATACTCCTTCTAAGTAATGTGATACGTAAAGCTTTACTGATATGATCATGATCGTTTCATCGTGTGGGTGAAGTAGTCAAGGCAGTCGATGCGGTCGTTATACTTGTGAACGCTGTCAAGGAGCGACTGCCGATAGCTTTTCAGAAAACGGTCAAGTGCCTGATATTGTCCACTTTCGACCATTTGCAGGCATTTCGCTACGTTTTCATCGTCCAAGCCCATATCCCTGAGATTTTCGGTCATGACCGCCATTTTGTCGGCTGCATTTGCCATTTTCACCACCTCCGTGTTTCTGTGATTTAAGTATATCACATCTTTTTGGATATGTAAAATACCTATATGTAATTGCTTGTCATTCTTGACAGGAATGACAAATTGCAGTATAATAGTAGTATCAAAAACGGAGGTGCAGTATGGAGATACGGATATTACGATATTTTCTTGCCATCGCAAGAGAGGAAAACATGACAAGGGCAGCTGAACGGCTTCATATCTCGCAGCCGTCGCTCTCTAAGGAGATCAAAAAGCTCGAAGAAGAATTAGGGCATGAGCTCTTTATCCGCACGAATAAGAATATGATACTTAACGATGAAGGTATGCTCCTGCGAAAGCGTGCTGAGGACATTCTCGCTATGGTGGACAAGACCGCCGAGGAGTTCAGCCAGCTTGACAACATCGTCGGCGGAGATATGCGCATAGGCTGCGCCGAGAGCCATCTCATCAAGTATCTGGCGCGGAGTATCAAGACATTCAAGGAGCAGTACCCGAATTTCATCTTCCACATTTTCAGCGGAGATACTGAGCCTGTTGCGGAACGGCTTGACAGAGGTATCCTCGACCTCGCCGTGATCGTTGAGCCGCCGAACCTGTCGAAGTACAACTATCTCTCTATACCCGAAAGCGACAAATGGGGGCTTGTGATGCGCCGTGACAGTCCGCTTGCCGAAAAAGAGTATGTAACATTTGATGATCTTTACGGCTTGCCGCTGTTCTGCTCAGAGCAGTCTATCCGTGTGGATTTTCCGCGCTGGTGCGGTGAGAACATGGACAAGCTCAACTTTGCGGGAACTGTCAATCTTGCCTACAATGGCTCGGTGTTCGTAAAAGAGGGGCTGGGGTATCTGCTGACATTTGAGCACCTTATCGACACAAGCGAGAAGAGTGGACTTTGTTTCCGACCAATCAAGCCGACACTTGAAACTAATATGTATATCATCTGGAAAAAGTATCAGGTGTTTTCGCCGATTGCGGAATTGTTTTTGAAAAGATTAAGGCAGGACTATAGTTAATTGAATATGCACAGGAAATAAGGGCTATGCCTTCCGTACACGGTCACGGAGTACATAGCCCTTTCCTTATGCTGTGATTATATCAGTCCTGAATCTCCTGCATCATAGTTGCACCGTCCTTGAAACTGACCTTGTAGGTGGTTCTCATTTCAGCAGCGGCAGTCTCACTCACGCAGTCGAGTATCTTGTGGAATACATCAATCTGCTTAAAGAATACTCGTATTATTTATACAGCAAATAGAGCTTTTTATCGCTGTTAATATTTTTGCCGAACGTAAACCGTAACTTCAAGAAGACGGTATGTAAAAAATATGTATTTTCTTTAAGAACAACAGCTCCCGTAAAGGGAGCTGGCTTCTTTCAATAACGTTTATACCACCTATCGTCGTGTGAATTTCGTGTGAATTTTGCCTGTTTTTTCTTCACACGCAACTGCAAAAATGCAGTTCAAATTGCTTTCTGTAGGTAACAGAAAAGCCTGTATTTCGGTGTTTTTCTCGAAATACAGGCTTCTTTAAAAGAGCGGACAGAGTGGGATTCGAATACTTGAAATGTACTGTTTTTGCCTGTTTATAGCCTTTTATAATTTTCGTGTGGAATAAATGAGTGGAATAGAATTATTCTGAATGAAAACCATTTCTGTTATAGCTGCTCTCTTTCAATTATTGAAATATTAATAACTACCAAATGTTTATTCGCTTTAATCTAGACTGCTTATGATCTTAAGAAGAAATTTCTGTATTAGTAACGCATCATTTCCTGTAATGCCCGATGTTGATGTGTCAACATCGGCATTTAAAGACCCCTGATCTGTAAGGTGCCTGCTGTCAGTACCATTAATTCCATACTTGTTAGGATTTGCAAGAGCTTGCATGATAAGTACAATGTCTGACATATCGATATTGCCGTCACAGTTTGCATCACCGTAAGTCAGCGCTGTAACGGGTGCTGTAGTCGTTGTAGTTGTGGCAGTGGGGTGTGTCGTGGATGTTGTTGATGTGGTCGTTGTTGTGGTTTCCACGGTAGCTGCTGTCGTCTTAGCGGTTGTCACTTTTGTAGTATCAGTTGTTGCATTAGTGGTTGTTGTTTGGGTAGTAGCAGTCGTTGACTTGGTTGTTGTATTGGCAGACAGATTGTCAATCGTCCAGACGGTTCCGTCCGCAAAGCGAATCTCCTTGATCGGGAAAAGATTTGAAAGACCGGAAATGACATTACCTGTCATCGTAACAGACTCACCAGTCTTGTTGATATGGAGTGTATAGCTGTATTTGTCGGAAGAGCATTCGACGGTTACTTCATCCGGCAAAATGCCTTCGCCCAGCACAAGCACATTGTATCCGGGTTGTGGAGACGAGAATCTGCCATTACCCATATCAATCAGGTCATTTCCGTCGCCGAGCTCGTAGTAAATCGTGTCATCACCGTTTCCGCCACTGATGGTATCATCCCCTTTGCCGCCATAGATGCTGTCACTGCCGCCGCCAATCAGAGTATCATTCCCGTCATAGCCGTAAATCGTGGCATTAGCAATATAGTCTTTTCTAAACAGAGCGTCATCGTCTGCTCGGAAGGTAAGTTTATCGTCTCCGTCCGTACCGTAGAGGAAGCAGGACTGCTCCAGCATACTCACGCGGTTCCATGTGGTACCGTCTGCAAAATGTATCTCTTCAATCGGGAAAACCGGAGAGACACCGGAATACATGTTGCCGGGCATGGAAATTGTCTCGCCGGTCTTTGCGATGGTAAGGACAAATTCATAGTGACCGTCAGCAAGCGAGACGTGTACATCCTTCGGCTCAATTCCCTCACCGAGCCAGAGCACATCGTTGCCACCAGCCGGATAAAAACCCTTTCCATTTGTATCATCGATGATATCATTGCCATCACCCAGTTCATAGTAAATGATGTCGTCGCCGGAACCGCTCTTAATGACATCGTCACCCTTGCCGCCCCAAATGAAATCATTACCGCTGCTCAACCTAATCGTATCATTGCCATCCATGCCATAAACATAGTTGTCGCCGCCTGTTTCATGCAACAGCCCGAAGCACGCATCAGTCAGCGTTATTGTATCGTCGCCGTCATAGCCAAGCATATAATTAGTTGCGTCATTTCCTGTTATCGTGTCATTGTCGCCCATGCCCCACATATAGTTGGTTTCCGGGTAGCCAGTCAGGGTATCCTGTTTTTCTGTGCCGACAAAAAGATTCGTCTGGCAGCAGAGTGCCTCATAATCCATTGTGGTATCGCCATATTTGATGTATTCAATGCGCTTGCCCGGATCGGAGAACTCACCCTTGAGCATGATGTAAACCTCATGCACGGGATCATTCAGCAGAAGATCGTCGTCCAAACGGATAAACTCCAAATCATCTGGATTGATGTCATAATCCAGAGACAATGTATCAGCTGCTCCGGGGTACCCGCCGGGCTGCTCTGATACAATGCCGAATACCGGCTCTTTCTGATCCACAACGTGATAGGTATCATTGCCGATTCCGCGGTCATAAATCAGCCACGGCATGTCGTCCAGCAAGCCACTGACGACATCCTTAAACTGCGCATACCCCGAATTTGTATCTTCATCAGCTGTCTCCTCGGTCTGCACTTTCGCCGGTGCAGCAGAATGCGGAATATAAACTTCTTCATCGCTGCCGTTCCAGAAGCCGCCCGAACTTAGCTCATAGTCCATGTATGCTAATTCAAGGTTTTTCGCATTGGTAAGGAAGAGGGTTTCGCAAAGGTCACTGGTCAGTTTTTCTCTGGTTTTTTCATTAATCGGCGCGTCTAAGTTCAAATCGATCGAGGTCGAACCCTGCAACTGGAAAAGATCCGTCACAAGCTGCGCATTGTCAATAAAACGATCACCTGTATGCTGATTATTTCGGATTACGCCAATGGAGCCGTCAATATAATACAAATGATAGCAGCCTTCATCCTTTGTCATTTCTGCAAATTTGTCAGCCGGCATGATGCCTTCGACTTTCTTTCTGGATTCCTCGCTGATATAATCCGCACTGACTACGACATCGTAAACGCCTTTATAAAAGTTTCCTTCCGGCATCTCAAACGGATATGCGGCAGGACCGGTTGGATGATATGGGGATTCCAGATACGAAAACAGCAGCTTTTTCAAAGGCTCATTTTTATCTAATGCATTCCGGTACTGCTCGTTGAATGTTTTGATGTAATCATTCCAGAGTGCAACGGTGTCGTCCACAGAGACCTGCTTGACATTCTCACAATGTGCAAGCTCACGCTTATAAACAGCAAGACCGTCCGCAACGCGCTCTGCCACAGTCGGTGCCTGTGTCTCCTGCTTTTCTGTGTCCACAATGTCCGCCGCATTAGCGGGCAGAACCGAGGTGGACAGCATGACCGCAGCAGTCAGACAGTTGAAAAATCGTTTCTTCATGAATACGCCATTCCTTTCTGTGTCGCATCCCGTTTTTCGGGATTTGCTTAATATATACAGAACGTATATTTGGGTGCAACTTAAACTTGTACGTTTGCATCATATCACAAACACTCCAAAATGTCAAGTCAATTTTTGCAAAATTTTTTTCGTTCGGGGGAAAACTATGGTCGATTTTGTTGACAGAGTGAGTTGCCTTCCGTATTCTCAAGGTGTTACATACCGACCTCCTGTTATTATCAATAGCTGCAATTTTTACAGCATCAGTTCATCCTGACGTGCTGCCAATTCTTATCGTTCTCACAAAACTGCTATGCCGCCTTCACAGCACTCTCATTTGTGAAGTATTGAATCGTTTTTCCGTACTTACGAGCCGTGTTCACGAGTGATGAGGAAATGGAGGAATGAAGTATGGCAATGACAAATGAAGAAAGGAGCTTCTTAGAAGACTTGCATCCGGTGCCATCGATAGTATTGTTGGAATGACCTAACAACATTTGGCGGTTCCTCAGTATGGAAGGCTATAAAAATGGCATCCCTGCAATGTTCAAGCAAGGTCCCGGCGGTAAGTTTTTTAACGGAAAAGAGAACGAAAGATATAGCGGAGTTTTACACACTCTACAGGAATGGATCACTGATGAGCAAAAACTCGAATTCCTGAGAAAATTCGGCTGGCTTATGAAAAGATGACAAGCGTACTGAAGCCTGTTGCGGATAGATATAACCTAAAGAATTCTGAGGAGAGGTATCAGTTCAGACGCCTTGTTCGTAACTTCATAAAGTGGTATGGTTATATAACGCAGGTAGTCAGGATGTTCGATAAAGATATGCATAAGGAATATCTCTTCCTGAGATATCTGCTGCATCTGCTTCCGGCAGAACCTGCTGATCCTTGTGACCTCGAAGGCAAGCTGAAACTGGAATACTATAAGCTACAAAAGACATTTGAAGGTGCTATACAGCTTGAAGAACTTACCGGTGTATATGAACCTGCCAAGCAGAAAGCCGTAGGAGGTAAACAAAAGAAAACACCACTTGATGA
>SFFP01000074.1 GCA_004556875.1 Ruminococcus flavefaciens | reverse complement strand
ACAGGCGTTAAGCGTACAAATCCTGATAAGTATGTATTTACGTATCAGGGCGACGGCGACCTTGCTGCTATCGGTACTGCTGAGACAGTTCACGTTGCAACAAGAGGCGAGAACATTGTCGTTATCTTCATCAACAACACTATTTACGGAATGACAGGCGGTCAGATGGCTCCTACAACACTTCCCGGACAGGTAACACAGACAACACCTTTCGGAAGAAGCCCTGAGCTTGCTGGTTATCCTGTAAAGGTATGTGAGATGCTTTCAACACTTACAGGTACAGCATACGCTGAGCGTGTTGCAGTAGACAGCGTTCCGCATATCAAGGCTGCTAAGAAGGCTATCCGCAAGGCATTCGAGAACCAGAAGGCAGGTAAGGGCTTCTCTATCGTAGAGGTACTTTCTACTTGTCCTACAAACTGGGGTCTTGCTCCTCTTGACGCTATCAAGAGACTTCAGGACGAAATGATCCCTTACTATCCACTTGGCGTATACAAGGACGTAGATGAGGGAGTTTTCCCAAAGGCAGAAGGAGGTAACGAGTAATGGCAACTACAGAAATACTCCTTGCAGGCTTCGGCGGACAGGGAATTCTCTTTGCAGGAAAGATACTTGCATACTGCGGACTCATGGACAATAAGGAGCTTTCATGGCTTCCTTCATACGGTCCTGAGATGAGAGGCGGTACTTGTAACTGTTCAGTTACTATTTCCGATGATCCGATCGGTTCACCTCTCGTACTTACACCACATCTTCTCATTGCTATGAACCAGCCTTCATTCGACAAGTTTGTAAGCTGTGTACGTCCCGGCGGTAAGGTATTCTTCGACAGCACAATGATCGAGCCTGAGACAGACAGAACAGATATTGAGCTTTACGGTATCCCGTCACAGCAGATGGCTGATGACAACAACCTCAAGGGCGGCTCAAATATCATTCTTCTCGGCAAGCTTCTCAAGGAGACAAATATCTGCTCACTTGAGACAATGCAGAAGGCTATTGAAAAGGTAGTTCCGCCTAAAAAGGCAGCACTTATCCCTAACAACTTCAAGGCTATCGAGCTTGGTATGAACGCATAATAATAGTAATAAGGCGGCAAATTTAATTTGCCGCCAAGTTTTTTATTAAAGAAAGAGAAGAAGTGCATATGGACAAAATTATAATTGTTGAATGTTCAGGAGCAAATATAGTATTGATCGCTGCAGCATTTTTAATATTCTTCAGAATAAGGATAGCTTATAATGTAAAGCAATGGCTTTGCTTGCTTTCATGGTTAGTATTGTCTATTGTTGCAATTGTTGCGGATTGGTATTTGTATTTTAAGGAAAGTGAAAAAAGCATTTCGGTCATGCTGTTTAGTTTATGTGTTTTAGTGCCGCTGAATATAGTTTTTGCACAGCGTGCATTTCGTAACTATCCGGTTGCTGAGGCATATGTTTATGTTGCTAAAAAGGCGCTGTATCTTATTCTTATAGTAGTTTCGCTGGTTCAGATGTTTATGGGATATGAAAGATTAGGGGTTATTGCGACAGGACTTGGCATAACATTTGCGATTTTTGAATTTGCGGATATGAAGCTTGAAACTAAAAAAGCTGATGAAAAATAAAAGAGCAACCGAAAGGCTGCTCTTTTTTAACATAATTATCATCTGTGGTGACCGCCGCCGCCGTGGCTTCCGCCGCCGCTGTGATGACCGCCTCCGCCGCCGCGTGAACCGCCGCCGCTATTGGATTCGATGCGGTGCTTTGTAACGTATGAGCGGATAAATGTATCCGAATTCTGCGATAAATGCGCGTCATTTGGTGAGAGATATATGGAAGGATTGGTCTTGCTTTTGAATTTGTAGCTGTTTTTTGCAATAAAGTATGTGATAAGTCCGACAAGTGCGCCTATTGCCGAGCAGATGAGTGCTATCATAAGCCAGAGTGCAGGCGGCTTTTTGTCGGTTATCATAAGCTTGCCGTCCTTATAATAGACGTATCTGCCTGTGTTTTTGTCGTGATAGTAGTTGAATGCTGAATGAGAAGTTTCTGCATATTTTACAAGCTGATTTAAGAACGCATCAACAGCGTTATAGATATCGCTTTCATATATCGTACTTCCCGAAGAAGGGAGATAATAGTCAAGAGACTCAAAGATATTCTCTTTATAGTTCTCATAGCAAAGTATAGCTTTTCCTGCGGTAGAGATATAGTCATATGCAGGGGACTTTCCCGAAAGGTCGATATAATAGAAAACTCCGTCGGTGTCATTTCCGTATGTCTGGTCGTACTGAGTGTCGCAGAAGGATTTTGTAACTTCATCGTAGCGGTAAACTCCGCCCACATATACAAGAATATTCATTTCAAGCTTTTTTGAGCAGTCTTGTATCTTCTCGATAAGTGCAGCTTTGTTTTCTTCGCTGAACAAGCCTTCGCCGCCGTTGTATTCGGTATCAATAAGGGTAGAATTCTGCCAGTTGCCGTCCCAGCCTGCGTAATCATTTGATGCGGCTGATGCGTGGATAACGGTCATAGGCAGCAGGCACAGACATATGACCACTGCTGATATGATTGAAAAAAGCCTCTTCATCATAGGATAGCACCTCCTATGACAGTGAGTACAGCAGCCACCGTAACAGCAAGTCCTGCACAGAAAAGAGCGAGCTTGCCCTTAGCAAGCGGCGGAGTGCCTGCAAGCTTGCCTGTCTGACCATTTACAGCGAATTCGTATATCCTGTTTTTGTAATTATAGGATAAGAACCATACCGGGAGCATAGTGTAATTCCAGTCGGTATTTACGATATTGAACTGCTGTACAGATGGGATAACTGTAGTATATCCGCCGATAGTTCCTTTTATATAAGCTGATGAAGCCTGCGTTGCGCGGACACGGATACGTGGGAATACTGCCGCCTTGTCAACGTCATATTTATCTGCAAAAAATCCGCTGAGGTATGACATAGAGAAGTCTTTAAGCTCTTTGTAGTCGAAAGGCTCGATAGCTTCCATGAGCAGGTCTTCTATCTTAGTTTCGCCGTCGGCAGGGATACCTCTTGTAGTGAGAGTGCCCTCGCGGACTATGCGGTATTCATTTGTCTCGGTGTATCTGTAGTTTCCTGATGTCCAGCTTCTTACCTTTTTGCCGATAGCCTTATAATCGGCGTTGATATGGCAGTCAGCCAGCCAGAATGGCACATACAGACCTGTCAGCTTTTCTATCTGCTGTTCTGATTTGAAGTCTGACGGCACGAACCAGCGCTTGCCCACCCATTTTTTAAAGCTTGCTATGGCATTCTCCTTTGTGAGCTTGAAGCCGATAACTTTATCGGGTTTGAATTCACCGCCCATTTTGCCTGCGAGGATAACAGGATTATGGCAGTAATAGCAGAAAAGAGCGGTCTGCTCACTGTCAGCTATAATTTCTGCTCCACAGCTCTTACAGCGGTAGAGATGAGTATTATTTTCAAAATCCTCTTTGAGCTGAACAGCTTCTTCGGGGATACTGTTTTCGGTATTAGCGCATACCTGCTTTATTTCCTCTACGGTAAAGGAACTTAAACAATATTCACATTCAAGCTTTTGCGTAGTGGGATTAAACTTCAGGTCGGCGTTGCAATTTGGGCATTTATATTCAACAGATTCCAAAAAATCATCTCCTTCTATTAGAAGTCAGACAAGATCTGACAAATATATATTACCATATTGCACTGATTTTTTCAATAGAAAAGGGAAAAAATATAGCTGAAAGAAATATTTTTCTCCGTCAATACAAATAACTATTTGTTGAGCCTTGACAAAATTATCAAAATCTAATATAATTGTAATATGCTCATTTATTACTACAAATCGTAAAAAGAAAGGGATGACGATACATGAGATACAAATTTTCAGAACTTACCCCCGAAATAGTTCGCCTTGCAGATATGTCGCTTGACGGCTACAGGATAGACCCTGAGCTTTACACACAGTATGATGTAAAAAGAGGACTCCGCGATATCAACGGAAACGGAGTAGTGGCAGGACTTACCAATATCAGTACCATAAAGGTGCTTGACATGGGCGACGGTATGCCTAACCACGGCGACGGAAAACTATACTACAGAGGAATTGATGTTGAAGATATAGTTGCAGGCTTTATTAAAGAAAAGCGCTTTGGCTTTGAAGAGACCGTGTATCTGCTCCTTTTCGGCAAAATGCCATCAGAAAGCGAACTTCATGAATTCGGGAAGATACTTGCGGAATTCCGCGAGCTTCCGTCAAATTTCATGAGAGATGTCATTATGAAAGCGCCTACAGACAACATGATGAATACTCTTGCAAAGAGCGTTCTGTCGCTTTATTCATATGATGACAAGGCTAATGATATATCTATACCGAATGTGCTGAGACAGAGCATAGAGCTGATAACACTTTTCCCTGTTATATCGGCATATGCTTATCACGCATACAAATACGCAAGACTGGGCGGAAGCCTTTTCATACACAGTCCTCAGCCCGAGCTTTCAATAGCAGAAAATCTGCTTTATATGCTCCGTGAGGACAGAAGCTATACCGAGCTTGAAGCTCGTATCCTTGACCTTGCACTTGTGCTCCATGCAGAGCACGGCGGCGGAAATAATTCCACATTTACCGTTCATGTAGTGTCATCATCGGGCACAGACACCTACTCAGCTATCGCGGCGGCGCTTGGTTCACTGAAAGGACCTAAACACGGCGGCGCTAATATCAAGGTAGTTATGATGATAGACGATATGAAGCAGAATGTAAAGGATTGGACAAATGAAGAGGAGGTAAAGGCTTACCTCCGCAAGCTTCTCCATAAGGAA
Source organism: Ruminococcus flavefaciens (assembly GCA_004556875.1). GTDB lineage: Bacteria > Bacillota > Clostridia > Oscillospirales > Ruminococcaceae > Ruminococcus > Ruminococcus flavefaciens_S. The sequence goes on along the minus strand of SFFP01000074.1, from coordinate 3,190 downwards.
GCCTTTGACCGCGCAGGACTTATCTACGGCATGGGACACGCTGTCTACTCACAGTCAGACCCGAGAGCAAAGGTGTTCAAGGGGTTTGTTGAGAAGCTCAGCTCTGAAAAGGGCAGACATGAGGAATTCGCTCTCTATTCGCTGGTAGAGAGGCTTGCTCCCGAAGTTATCGCAGAGGAGCGCCGCATATATAAGGGAGTCTGTGCAAATGTGGACTTCTACAGCGGCTTTGTATATCGTATGCTGGGCATACCCGATGAGCTGTTCACACCGCTGTTTGCGACCGCAAGAATTGCAGGCTGGTCAGCACACAGAATAGAAGAGCTTATCAACTCAAACAAGATAATCCGTCCTGCTTACAAGGCAATATCGCCGATGCGTGAGTATACCGACATGGAGAACCGCATTGATTAGTGCAGTGACATGTTTTTAGCATAATAACCCGAAAGGAAATGATAGAAATGAAAAATACAGCAGAATTATTTGAATGGAAGGGTACGACCTGTGTAAAACTCAGTGCAGGCGGCTATGAAGCTTGGGTGGCTAATGAGATAGGCTCAAACGTTATCCGTCTCCGCGACAATGCGAACGGACTGGAGTTTTTCCGCTTCAATGCAGACAATACAGCTGATACCATAAAGCAGTCCGCAGAGGTATGGGGACTTCCTACACTTTACCTGCCTAACCGCTTTGCAGACGGCGTTCTCAAAACATCTGATGCAGTATATCAGCTTCCTGTGAACGAGCCTGCTCCATATCACAATCATATCCACGGCTTTCTCCACAAGAGAGCACATGAGGTTGTTGAATACAAGGCTGACGATAACTGCGCATGGGTAAAGACACGTTACGTTTACGACGAAAAGGACGAGTTTTTCCAGTATCTTCCTGTAAGATTTACAGCTGAGTATACATTCACACTTTCCGCACAGGGACTTGAGCAGAATATCCGCTTTATCAATACAGACGGCGAAAAGGTGCTCCCTATGTCACTTGCATCACACACAACTATCAATTCTCCTTTCGTAGACGGCGCAAAGGAGGAGGATATCCGCCTTACAGTTCCGATAGGAAAGCGCTGTGAGCTTAACGAACGCTGTCTGCCTACAGAACAGCTCAAAACTCCTACAATGCACGATTTAGAGTACAAAAACGGCGTTAAGAAGCCTGTTCTTCAGGTAGTTGACAATGAAATGTACTTTGCTGAGTATGCAGACCTTGACGGTGAGAAATTCCACGGAGTTATCGCAGAGGATATTGCAAGCGGCAAGAAGCTCTGCTATGAGGTATCCGTGGAGTACGGCTTCTGGATAATCTGGAATGACCGCGGCTTCAATCACTACTTCTGCCCCGAGCCGATGACAGCGATGATAGACGCACCAAACCTCAGCCTTCCTGCTGATGTTACAGGCTACCGCGAGGTAAAGCCCGGCGATACTTTCGAGACACACGAAAGATTTTTCACAAAGTTATGATAACTTTAGGAGCGGATATTATCCGCTCCTTTTTTATGTGACAAATGTATCACACTGTGCTAAAAAGTGCCGCATTGATTGTGCATTGCTACAAAAGTGATAGATTTGTCACTTTTTCTGTTGACATTCGTATATTTGAGTGATATAATTGTCACAGAAAGTGATGAATACATCACATCAAGGAGGTAATAATATGACCATCAATTTTAACACTAAAAAGAGAATAATTACACTCAGAACAACTCACTTAGTTATAGTTATCGCTGCAATAGCGATAATAGCAGGCGGACTGATATTCGGCGGCTGGTCTGAATGGTTATTCTACGCAAGCATACTTATCCCAATAATACTGGACGGAAAATCAGAAAAAGAGGATGAGCTTGTAAAAGAGAATATGGCAAAGGCTACAAAATTCTCATTCTGGGCACTCATAGCAGTGATGGTATATTTCGGACTCAAAGCGCGTTTCCATGCTATATCCGCAGTATCGTTCCTTGTGGTCATATTCGGAGCTGTCGCACTTAGAAGTCTGATATTCCTTATACTGGACTTTTCACCTAAAGCATTGGAGGAAGAAGAATAATGGAAAAGACAAAGAAAAAGTTCTCTTACAGCAATTTTCACACGATAATATTCGTCATTTTCCTTTCACCTGTAGTGTTATATGTTTTTCACAGGATAGAGGGCAGGGAATACGGCGACAAGCTTTCAATACTCATAGGAATGGCTATATTTGCAGTCCTTCAGGCGGCAGCTCAGTCCATATTCTATAAACTGGAGAAAAAAGATGAAATGGTACAGTACAACCTTGCAAGAGCTAACAGGATAATACTGTGTGCGGTGCTTATAGTGCTTTTCGGAGCAGTTCTCTTAAACGATTATCTGATAAAGGGACTCATATGCTCTGATTTCTGCTGGATAACGGTTATGAGTGCTATCAGTCTGAGAAGTTTTCTTTTCGTATGCTTTGATACTCCGTCAAACAAGGATACGGAGGAAGAATAATGCCCGAGCTGAAAACAAAACTGAAAGAATACCGTGCAAAGCTGGACATGAAGCAGGGCGAGCTTGCCGAGCTTGTGGGAGTGCGAAGAGAGACCATAATCCGACTTGAAAAGGGGCTTTACAATCCGTCGCTGAAGCTTGCAATGGACATAGCTAAGGTGTTCAACACGACAGTTGAGGAAATTTTCTCCTTTGAAGAATGAGCGTAAGGCATTTTGCACAAAAAACGCCCATAAAAAAATATAACGCAATTTTTGATAAATCTATTGTATTATATGCAAATATATGGTATAATAAAGCAAATGCGGTTTGTTTTGCCGCTTTTGTCACCAAAAATAAAGGAGTATTATTATGAAGTTCGGATTTTTTGACGACGCTAAAAAGGAATATGTTATCAATTCCCCAAAGACTCCCTATCCGTGGATAAACTACCTCGGAAACCAGGGATTTTTCTCACTTATTTCCAATACAGCAGGCGGTTACTGCTTCTATAAGGACGCACGCCTCAGACGTATCACACGTTATCGCTATAACAACGTGCCTCTCGATATGGGCGGACGTTATTTCTATATCAACGACAACGGTACTATCTGGAATCCCGGCTGGTCTCCTGTAAAGACAGAGCTTGATTTTTATGAGTGCCGTCACGGTATGGGTTATACCGTTATCACGGGTAAGAAGAACGACCTCAAGGCTGAGGTTACATTCTT
>SFFP01000073.1 GCA_004556875.1 Ruminococcus flavefaciens | reverse complement strand
CAGACTGCTTCCCGTCTGAATGACTTAGTGAGAATGCTATTTTTGTGTTGTAGCGTAATGAATACATTACATTATAACACTAATAATAGATTTTGTCAAGCCTTTCAGAAGTTTTGTGTTGTAGCGTCTGAAGGGCTTGTCTTTTTTATTGCATTGCAAATTCCCAACACGAAAAGGAACTTGACAATTGAATACGATTTGAAGCGAGTTTACTAAGACCTATCTTTATTGTTATGCATTACCGAGATCTGTTGCGAGATTAGTCGAATGAGAACAATCGGGAGAATGTGCCAAGACATGAGCCTGTTTAGCTATGCTAAAATAATTCTCAGAAATCGTTGTTTGTATTTTGGTCTGAATGTTTGACCAATCTGAAAAAAAGAAAAGGCAGTAACCCATTAATATCATCTATTAAGGTATCATGAGCCATGAGGTTTGAGTAATAGCGAATGTCGTGATGTGAGATAACAATTGGAAGCCGCAAATTCTTCCTCTTGTGAGACATAGCGTAAACGCCATTCGACAGCTAACAAACAAGCATAGCGTAAAATCTAATTTTTTTATATATGAAAATTTGTCAGAGTACATACAGTGTCCTCTGACAAGTTATCATATAATCGTTCTGGCAGGGGCAGAAGGACTTGAACCCTCGGCACGCGGTTTTGGAGACCGCTGCTCTACCAACTGAGCTATACCCCTATGACTTATCAATCACAACATAATAATTATATCAGAAAAGAAGAGAGTTGTCAATAGGTTTTTTGAAAAATTTTATTATTTAACTTTATTTTTGATCAAAATAATGCTCCCTCGATGTGAGGGAACACCATTTTGTTGATTTCAGTTTTTATGTTAGAATTTTAAGGAAGTACGGATTATTTCGAAGCGCTTGATGAGGAAGTCTACAACAGAGATACTCTCTGAACCCCACATCATACCGCCGCCACCGAAGCCGCCGCCCCAGTTGCCGCCGCCGCCCCAGTTGCCGCCGCCGAAGTCACCGCCGCCGAAGTCACCGCCGCCGAAGCCGCCAAAGCCGCCTTCAAATGCCCAGCCTTCTTCTGTGGTTACAGTGCTGTCATCGGTTGGTTCGTTGGAGTTGAACTGGAAGTTCCACTGATTGCCGTTGTTGCCATTATCCCAGTTCCACTGGTTGTTATTATTATTGTTGTTGTTGTTGTTGCCGTTATCCCAGTTCCACTGGTTGTTATTATTGTTATTGTTGCCGTTATTCCCAAATCCCCACATATTGCCGTTTCCGTTACCGTTGCCGCTTACCTGGAGACCTGCATCAGTCTTCTTTGTAGTAGCATCGAAGTCTTCAACCTTGAAGAAGAAGAGTGGATCAGCCTGAATATGAGGACGGATCATTGTAGCGATCTGTGAAACAAAGCTCTCAGGATCACTGTAGAAGTTTAAGATATCCTTGACATAGCCGACATACATATCGTAGTATTCAGGGATCTGGAGAAGTTTAGCAAATGGACGGTCGTTGATAGTTGCCTGATAAAGGCTTGTAGTAACATCTGAATTTACAGCATCTGCACCGCCCATGAAAGCACCGAGGCTGAGGTTGTAGTCCCAACCAACGAAGTAGTGCTTGCCGCCTGTGTAGATGAGGTAATAGTTATGTGCAAGAGAGCCGTTATAGCTGTCGTAGTTGCACATTACAGAGTTTACTGCAAAGCCCTTGAGGAAGCTTGGAACGTCCATTATATCCTCAATAAACTTATAGTTTGAAGTTGTGAGCTTGTTGATCTGAGTTTTAAGCTCTTCGAGATGAGTGAGCTGTTCGTCGTTGCCGAACTTGAGGTCGAGGTTGCTTACAGGCATATTGGCAGTAAATGTGCTGTAGCTGTCTCCGCCCATATTGAACATACCGCCGCCTGCCTGATTGCTTCTTTCTGTAGCCTTATAGAGGTTAGAGTCATCATCTATAGCATAGCGCTCAGCAAGAGTTGTACCGGGCTGCTCAGCTGCAAGGTAGAAGCTGTAGAGCTTGCCGTTGAGGTACATATCAGTGTAGCTTGTCTTAGGAGCAACACCGTTTATTTCGTACATTGCGTCATAGCAGAGGACATCTCTCATGCATGAAGCGTCTGAGTAGAAGTTATTGAGACAGAACTCTGTAAGACCGTGGTAGTTTGTGTACTTGTCGTACTTATCCATCTTGAAGCGGAAGCTGTATTTGCCGTTGTTTACCATCATACGTGAGCTGTTGCCCTTAGTTCTGATACCAACGTTCTTGAACTCCTCGCCGTCGATAACAACGTCACAAGGTGCCCATTCTTCCTGCTGTGCAACTCCCATGAAGTTGCTCCAGTCATTTTCTGACATTTTAACTTCTATTTTGTGGACCTGTTTCTGATCAAAGAGGGGAGCATAAAGCTGTTCCTCATTGTCCATATCGTTATTTACTTCCTTGAATGAAGCAGGATTACCGCTCTTGAATGTTGAGCCTGTGCTGTGCTTCATCTTGATACCGCCTGCAAATACCTTATAGTCAGTACCTGCAGAAAGGTCAGGAGATGAAACCAGAGCAAACTTATACTTCTTGAGAGCATTCATTTCTATAATGACCTTGTTTGAAGAATCAGTAACAGAAATAGGATTGTTCTTTGACCATTCCTTTACAAAGTCGAACATCATAGCGGACTGAGCTGTAGATGTAAGATTTTCGATCTGATTATCGGTAGCAGTAGCAATGATATTGCCGCCTGTGAGGTTTATAGCACCTACGCTTGTAAGACCTCTGTCACCGAAAGCGCCTATCTCACCGCCTGAGATATTGATATCTGTCTCAGCCTGGATAGCGTCCTTGCCGCACTTGATGCTGATATTACCGCCTTCGATATCGACGTTGCCCTTTGAGGACTTGAGACCGTCGCCTTCAGAGTTGATATTTACTGTACCGCCCTTTACAACCAGTGATGTCTTGCCCTTAACGGCATCATTTCCGTCAGTCTGGTTGAGAGTATTGATATTGAGTATACCGCCTGTGATCTTTATATCGTTGTTGCAGACAACAGCAGGCTGAACGTTAGCGTTGATAGTGAGAACACCTGTACCTGCATCGCCGCCCTTTATGGTAAGATCGTCCTTAGCCTCGATAACAGCGCTTTCAACTTCGTCACCGGGATAAGCAGTTGTTGAATCAGAGATAGTATTCTCTGTGCCGTCAGCAATAGTGATGGAAGTCTTGTCAGCGTTCTTTACGAGGATAGCAGGAGCGCTCATGCCTGTGATCTCAGCACCGCTGAGAACAAGCTTTACTGTGTCGGGATCAGCCTTATCGTCAGGAATTTCAACGTAGATCTGACCGTCGCTGAGCTTACCGTCGATAGTGTAAGTACCCGAATGTGAGATGGTTACCTTTGATCCGTTAGCAACAGCGTACTTGCCGTCAACTGTGATGGAAGTACCGTTGAGGTGGATCTTTGTGTTAACATCTTCCTTAGGAACTGTAACAACAGGCTCTGTTGTGGTAGTTGTAGTTACCTGAACAGCGGCAGTAGTTGTTGTTATGTTTCCGCCCTGTGAGTTTTCCTTATAGGACTCAGGAAGCTGTTTTACAGCACCGAGAAGGAAGCGCTGGATAGAAAGAGCGTCGTTAGATGTAAGACCGTTTCCGCGCTCGAAAACATCTGCTCTGTCAGCGCCGTCTGCGGTGAGATGTTCGCCGCTTGTGCTTTCTGTACCGTACTTGCCCGGATTTGCCAGAGCCTGCATTACGAGTACAACATCGGACATATCAACTGTGCCGTCGCAGTTTGCGTCGCCGTATACTATGTCATTTGATGCAGCTGCAGTGACGGTAGCTGCCACAGCTGCAGAACTGAGGATACAAGCAGACATAACGCCTGCAAGTAAGCATTTCTTTTTCATTTTAAATCATCCTCCCAATATAGCTTGTGAAGGCTATTTTAATAGATGATTACATAATAATTAATAAAGCTTAAAATAATCTTAAACTAACCTTAAATTGGTCTTTAAGTATTGCAAAATGTTCAGAATTTTTGTAATAAGTTTAATGACTCTATTAATATAGCCACTTTGAAGTGAATGAATCCTGATAAGGATCTTTATTTTTAGGAAGCTCAAATACAGATGTTTTAAGCTCGTCGAGGTTCATAGTAGGCTGAATGCCGTAAACATGATAATCGAAGAACTGTATCATCTTCTGTACGTCTTCCGCGATAACTGCGTGACCTTCCTTGTGGATATTTATAGCGAGATGATCGCTGAGACCAACGTAATCCCAGATGTGTTTCATACCGCAGTAGCTCATCCACATTGAAGGAGCGTTTACCCAGTCTTCGCCAACGCATGAGCCTATGATGAACAGGTATCTGTTTGGATCACAGCAGAGTGAACCCAACATATGCTGATCCATAGGGAGCTGATTTACATCTCTGAATTCCATGAATTTTCCGTTGAACCATGCCTGTTCGCCTGAAGCCTGAAGGCTTCCGAGAGGCTCATTTTCTGTGTATCTGTAAGAGCTTGAAGCGCCTTTTGAACTGAAGTCGTAGGTCTTGCCCTGTGACATATAACGATACAGAGCTATACCACCTGCACCTGAGCATGATGGAGCACACATCTTAAAGCGCTTATCGAAAGCACCGCATACAGCAGTGGCTTTGCCGTATCTTGAAACGCCTGTACATATTGCGTTTTCGGGGTTGATGTTGAGTTCCTTCGCAGCGCCTGCATAAAGTGCATCAAGGGTACGGCTGAGTCCCCATGACCAAGCCATAAGCTCGCCTGTCTGATTATCAAAGCCGCTTCCGTAAGGATAGAGGTCGTAGAATGCGCCCTTATGCTGGTTGTTGTCCTGTGCTGTGCCGGGAGCTGAGAACATACCGTCAGCATCGTATGTAATAACAGCATAACCCTTTGAAGTAGCTGTGCTCTCGGCAATGCCCTTATGCATACCTAAAATTACAGGAGCACCGCCCTCGTGGCGCACACTGCTCGGACGATTTATCACCATATTGAACGAAGCTGTCTTGCCTGTGCTCTTGCGCTTTACGGTAATAGTCAGCTTGTTGCCGCTTATCTTATAAGAGGTCTCGTCGTCAGAGCCGTCTATCCACTTGCCGTACATATAATATTCGTACATACAGCTTATCTCAGCTTGTCTTCTCCACCAGTCCTCAGGTGACTCTACCTTAGAGCCGTCCATAAAGATGAATGGGTCGGGAACGTCCTTTGAGCTCTTCAGCTGATTTACGGCAGGGAAGTCGTAGCTCTTTGGATATTCTGTCGGACCTGCAGGCTCCGGGAGCTCAGGGAAATCAGCTGTCTTGCCGAGGATATAATCCGATACGAGCTGGATATCATCAGCGTCGATATCCTTGTCGCCGTCGATATCACCGCGTTTGAGAGAAGCTGCATCAGGCTCTTTGAGAAGAGCGGCTCTTCTCATTCTTATAAGGTCGAAGGAGTCGACGGCGCCGTCGTCATTGAGGTCACCGCGCTGCGGCTTAACGGAAACAGTTGGTGTAACTGTCGGGACTGAAGGAGCAGCGCCTTTTTTGCCTGATACCTTGACATCATCAACAAGGAAATCAATAGTGCCTTCCACAGTCTCTATGTAAAACTGCATATCTGAAGCACCTGCGGGGAGAGTGTATTTTTCATTGGAGAGCTTTGTCCATTCTCCTTTTTTTACAGAAGCCTTTGCAATATCGGCATATTTAGTAGTAGTGCCGTCGCTGTACTGCAATGAGAGTTTGAAAGCTTCTTCGGATTTGCCTGAATCAAATCTTACATATGCCTCAAAGCTGTAGGTACTGCCTGCGGAAAAATCTGTGCCCAGTGTTATGGTAGCACCGTTCCATGCCTCTGTTCTCTTTGTAACCGAAAGAGAAGAAGAAGCGCTGTTAAAGCTGCTTTTGCTGACAGATACCGAAGCGGAGCCTCTTCCTGTCCAGCCGCCCTCACCGCTTTCAAAGCTGCTTTCGATGAGAACAGCTATTTCATCATCAGCAGCATTTCCCGAACCAATAGCAGGCGAACCGCAGAACATTGCGGAAGACATTGCAGCAGCCATACATAGCAAAGTGAACTTTTTGGATTTCATAATTCCCTCCTGATATTTAATTAAAAATCATCCTCATTGTAATAATGTCAGCCTAAATTTTTGAAAAATACCTCCTTAAATAAATTGGTGAAAATTACATAAATTTCCACATAATAGTTTGACATTATTGTTTATTATCTGTGCTGTCAATATACATCAAAATCCTGAAAATGTAAAGTAATTATTAACAACACCACAACTTTTGACTACTAATCAGCAAAAAATGGTCAGAAAATGCCCGATTTTTTGCTGTTCATCAATGTATTTTACCAATATGTTTACTATTTTGAAATGAAAAATAATACTATTTTTACCTTGGGCATTCAAAAAATGCGACGTAAAACAAATATACAGGCGGTAATATTTTTGAATAATATCAATCAGCCTTATTTATTACATTATATAATATGCTTAGAATGATTTTTACTTAAATTATATCACTTAAATGCTGGAGATGTCATAAATGTGCTGTTAAAAATAAAAGTCCCGCAGGTCACGGGACTTTTTACGTTTTATTGTTCGCGGTTCAAAAGCTTTTTCACGGTGATGAGCAGGGGATCGAAGTTCAGGAAGGTTATGGCTGCTGTGAGCAGTATTTCCCAGAATATCCAGCTTTTAAAGCCGAAAATGATCGGTATGCACATGAGGAGCAGTATAGAGGTGTTGAGCACTGTCCGCAGCAGCGAAAATCTGAACGGGACGTAGTATCTTGCGTCTATCATTCTTATGCAGTAGCACAGCAGATAGCTCAGGAATGTGGCAAAAGCCGCACCCTGTATACCCCACGACGGGATAAGTCCTAAATTCAGAATGATATTTGCAATCACCACAGCCGTAATGGTGTAAAATGCGTTTTTGGTGTGTTTGGTCGCGGTGTAGATGCCCGAAAGGAAAAGATTGAGGCAGGTAAAAGCTGCGGCGGCTATAAGCAGGGGAGTGTAGGTGTAGGCTGTTTTGTACTCGGGAAATTGACTGTAGTTGATGAGTATGGCTGATACAGGCTTGATGAAGAGTATCAGCGCGGCTGAGCCGATAAATACGATAGCTTCAAAGGCGGAATATACCTTTGTATAGAAGCGGTTGCGGTCTTCAGAGTCGTTTTCGAGTATCGCTGACATATTCCACGCTTGGAAAAAAATTGTTGAAAGTACAGACAGCAGATTTGGTATCTTTGTTGCGGCTACGTAGATACCTGCGGCATCATTGCCGAGAAATACGCTGTCGCTTTGCATATTTCCGATGAATATCTGGTCGGAAAAGCCTGTAAAAGTCCACATCAGCGTAGTCGGGATAAGCGGAAGAGTAAATCTCAGCATACTCTTTCCGAGGCTTTTGCTGAAACTGCGGATATCAGCATATTTTCTGAGTCCTGCAGCAATGAAAAGGAATATTGACGAGCAAAGGTCGGAAAGAATTATGGATATCATAAATCCGCGGACTCCCATACCAAGCTTTGATATGAACATTACGTTGAAAATAAAAAGGGTCATGGTGGTGAAAATGCCGTCAATTGAGAAAAGTGTGACCATTCCCCGTGCTCTGACGAACTGTGAACAGAGTCCTCTCAGCGCTGAGGTGAAAACGCATATGTAAAGCAGCATTGCATAGCCTGTTATAGGGCGAAGAATAGGTATAAAGTGAAGCAGCGGCACAAATGGCAGCATGGCGGAAAGTCCCACAAACATGATTATTGCGGCGGTAGAGAATATCTCCTTTTTTTTGTACCTTTTGTCAAGTCCGTAGCGCACTATGGCTTCTGTAAGCGAGAATGTGAAAACAGGCAGAAGCAGGACTATCAGTGTTTCAAGGAGAGACTTTGTATACAGATCTGACGGGCTGATATGTTTGGTATAAAGGTTATTAAGAAGCAGCGAAAAGATCTTTGCTCCAAAGCTGCCGATACCGAATATAGCTGTGTTGACGGCAAGCTTTTTGTA
>SFFP01000072.1 GCA_004556875.1 Ruminococcus flavefaciens | reverse complement strand
CTGTTCCATTTGGACAACGCCTCAGTCTGTCGAAAAAGTCCTTATACCAATGAATGGGATTCCAAAGGGACTGTGTTCCTTTGGTCAGGTCAAGGGCTGACAGCCCTTGTGGGGTGTGGGGCAAAGTCCCACAAATAGCCTCAAAGCGCTTCGCAAAGGGTGAATTGAAAAACAGTCCAGTGGACTGTTTTTCAAGAGGGAACGCCTTGCAAGTGAAGGCGTTCCCTTAAAAAATGGGGTTTATTGACAAGCTCAGGCGCTGTTCCATTTGGACAACGCCTTTCTTTTTTACTTGAAATTATATCGTATATGTGGTATAATCAATAAAATGGGCAAATTATAATCAAAGGTGATATATTATGGGAATTATTATTATAGTCAACCTCATAACTTCAATTACAATACTCCTTGGTGGCTGCTGCATGAAAAAATATGCTTCATCTCCTGTCGATTATACAATAGGATTCAAAACCAAAAGGTCAATTGCAAGCAAAGAAGCATGGTATTTTGCCAATAACAAATGCGGCAGTATATGGCTCGCTATAGGAGCAGCAGGCTTTGTCCTGACTTTAGCTGCATTTTTTGTTATCCAACCCGATCTAAGCAGTATTTCAGGCGATCATGCGCAGGTTTTTCTGCTTATACTGCAAAGCGCAGCGATCATTTTTTCATTGATACTTACTGAAAATCAGTTAAAGAAGAAATTTAACATAAATGAAAAGAAATGATAAGTTCAAAAAGACATAATATTGAGCTAAAATCATAGGAAACGCCGTATGCGGCATTCCTTGTAACTAAAATGAGAGGAAGTAAAACCATGACCGTAAGAGAATTACAGGACAAGATAATAAAGCTGAAAAAGGAGACAAATACAGCTATACTCGCTCACTGCTATCAGGCGCGTGAGATATGCGAGATAGCCGATTTCGTAGGCGACAGCTACAAGCTCAGCGTTGAAGCAAAGGGCGTTTCACAGGAGAATATCCTCTTCTGCGGAGTTCACTTCATGGCTGAGACTGCAAAAATGCTCTCACCTCAGAAGCGCGTCTTCCTTTCCAATAAACACGCAGGCTGCCCCATGGCTGAGCAGATGGACAAAGAGATGATAAGTGCTATCCGCGAAATGGAGCCTGACCGCACTGTTGTCGCTTACATCAACACTACCGCTTCACTGAAGACCGTGTGCGATGTGTGTGTTACTTCTTCAAGCGCACTGCGCATAGTAAACGCTCTTGACAGTGATAAGATACTGTTTATCCCCGACTGCAACCTCGGCGACTATATAAAGAAGCAGTGCCCCGAAAAGGATATCAAGCTCCTTCAGGGCGGCTGTCCTACACACGCAAGGATAACCGCAAAGGAAGTCCTCAAAGCCAAAGAGGAACACCCAGATGCGCTTTTCCTCGTTCACCCCGAGTGTACACCTAAGGTAGTTGAGCTTGCTGACTACGTAGGCTCTACCACAGGTATAATGGACTACGCTAAAAAGTCCGACAAAAAAGAATTCATTATCGGCACAGAAAATTCTATCGTGGAGCATTTACAGTTTGACTGCCCCGAAAAGAAGTTCTATCCTGTGAGCCGTGACCTTGTCTGTCACAATATGAAGCTCACAACTCTCCCCGATGTATACAATTGCCTTGTAGGCATCAGCGGCGGTGACGGTGACGCTTTTGAGATACTCATGGACGACGAACTTATCACAAAGGCAAGAAAGTGCATTGACGAAATGATAAGGCTGGGCGGCTGATATGACCGAATTTGTAGAAAAACTCTATAATACAAACGACCTGTCCGATGCTGAGCTAAAAGCTCTCATTGAGACAGATGACGCTGATACCGCTAAGCTCCTAAGAGAAAAGGCTGACGAGGTAAGACAGAAGCACTACGGCAAAAAGGTGTTTCTCCGCGGACTTATCGAGGTATCGAGCTACTGCAAAAACGACTGTCTTTACTGCGGTATCCGCCGAAGCAACAAGGACGCAGAGCGCTACCGCCTTTCCCGTGAGGATATAATGAACTGCTGTGAAAACGGCTATGAGCTTGGTTTCCGCACATTCGTAATGCAGGGCGGCGAGGACGGTACTTTTACCGACGACTTCATGTGCAGTGTAATATCTGAGATAAAATCGAAATATCCCGACTGCGCAGTTACACTGTCTCTGGGAGAACGCTCCTATGCCAGCTACAAGCGCATGAAGGAAGCAGGCGCTGACAGATATCTTCTCAGACACGAAGCCGCTTCCGATGAGCTTTATTCACAGCTCCACCCACAGGAAATGAGCCTTGCAAACCGCAAGGAATGTCTCTTTGCGCTCCGTGAGCTTGGCTATCAGGTGGGCGCAGGCTTCATGGTGGGCGCTCCCCATCAGACCACAGAACACCTTATAGCAGACCTGCGCTTTTTACAGGAATTACAGCCGCAGATGATAGGCATAGGTCCTTTCGTGCCTCATCACAACACTCCTTTCGCTGACGAAAAGGGAGGAACTCTGGAACTTACCCTGAGACTTCTCGGTATACTCAGGCTCATGTTCCCAAAGGTTCTCCTGCCTGCAACTACTGCACTGGGCACTATTGCCCCCAACGGCAGAGAGCTTGGTCTGCAAACAGGCTGTAACGTTGTAATGCCAAACCTTTCGCCTGTAAAGGTACGCAAAAAGTACGACCTTTACGATAATAAGATATGCACAGGCGAAGAAGCCGCAGAGTGCAGGAGCTGTCTGCAAAGACGCATACAGTCCGCAGGCTATGAGATAGTCTCAGAACGCGGCGACCATATAGGATTTTGAATATACAAACACTGTAATAAATGATATATCAAGGAGAAGAAAACATGAGAGTACGTTTTCATCTTCCCGATTTTTCGGGAAACTACAAGCTTAACCTGCTCTTTGCGGAAATGCTGAAGCACCGTCCCGAGTTTTTCCGCGAGGGTGTCGAAATTGCTTCATTCTACGGTGTTTTTCCGCCGTCGATATGGAACGGTGGCAGAACACAGGGCGGAGTCTGTGACAAGACCTTTGTAAAAAGCGTTATCAAGGCTTTCAACGAAAGAGGTATACCTCTCCGCTTCACTTTCACAAATCCTGCACTTGAAAAGAAGCACCTCAGCGACCCTTTCTGCAATATGATCCTGAATATGGCTAATAACGGTCTTAACGAAGCTATCGTAATGTCGCCCATACTTGAGGACTATATCCGCCGCAACTTCCCTAATTACAAGCTTACAAGCTCTACCTGCAAGCGCCTTAACTCCATAGAGGGACTTCTTGAAGAGCTGAAAAAGGATTACAGTATCGTCGTAATGGACTATGACCTCAACAACAGATTTGAGCTTCTCGAACAGATACCTATGGAGGACAGACCTCGTATCGAGTTCCTTTCAAATGCCTGCTGTGAGCCGAATTGTCCGCGCCGTTCTGCTCATTATCACTCTATCGGCGTTCAGCAGATAGCCTATAACGAGCATATCAAAAAGTATCCTAATCTCCCGTTTGATGCTTCAAAGTATGACCCAGAGCATTTCCGCGACTGTCCTTACTCTCAGAGAGGGCTCTTTGAGATAAGAGGTCTGCGGACACATATCTCTCCCGATGATATCTGGGAAAAGTACGTACCTATGGGATTTGAACAGTTCAAGATAGAGGGCAGGACAGCAAGTCCTGTCAATGTACTTGAAACTTATATGTACTACATGGCAAAGCCCGAATGTCGCGATGAGGCAAGATTTACCCTGCTTAAATCACTTGAAAATTCAGGTGCACTGGTGTTCAAATAATATCCGCATCCCCTCTTCACGAAATCTGTAAATGATAGGAGTAATCTCATGAAAGCAGCAGCTGTTTTCAGCGATAATATGGTACTTCAGCGAAACAGGAATATCCGCGTTTTCGGTACCTGCACCGCTGATGAAAAGGTTATAACCGTATCTATTCCCGAGCTTGAAAGCTTTGCAAAGGCTACAGTAAAAAACGGCAGATGGGAAGCTGTCCTTCCGCCGCGCAAGGAATACAGCTCGTGCACTTTGGAAATTACCTGCGGAGCTATAAAAAAGGTGTTCCGCAATGTCGCTATAGGCGAAGTATGGCTGGCAGGCGGTCAGTCAAATATGGAATTTGAGCTTCATAACGATAAAAACGGAATTAAGGAGCTTACTCAGTGTAAAGATGTCAGTGTAAGATATTATTACACACCTAAATGCTCAATGCTCGGCAAAGAACTTGACGACTCGGAAAGGAATTCCTGCTGGATGCTCCCCTCAGCCGAAAATGCCTCTGCATGGTCGGCAGTTGGCTATTACTTTGCAAAAGAGCTAAGCACCCGTCTCGGCGTTACTGTCGGAATTATCGGCTGTAACTGGGGAGGTACTTCCGCTTCTGCATGGATAAGCCGCGAATATCTCGAACATGACAGCCGTTTAAGACCGTATCTTGACGACTATGACAAGGCTGTCATCGGCAAATCCGATGAAGAAATGATAGCCGAATATGATGAATACTCAAAATATCAGGAGGAATGGCAGAGAAAGGTAGCTGCCTGCTATCAGGAAGACCCTGACATAAAATGGGCAGATGTGCAAAAAAAATGCGGTGAAAACCGCTATCCGGGACCTTTTGGCATAAAAAATCCTATGCGCCCGTGCGGTCTGTATGAGACTATGGTAAAACGTATCGCCCCATACACTATAACAGGAGTGCTGTGGTATCAGGGCGAGTCCGACGACCACCGCCCGAAGACCTATGAGTATCTGCTGAAAACTCTTATACAGTGCTGGCGCATGGAATGGAAGGACAAGGAGCTTCCGTTTATGATAGTTCAGCTCCCTATGTTCAAATATGCAGAAGACCCCGACACAAAGAGCTGGGCATACATACGCGAAGCACAGGAAAATGTATACCTCTCGGTAAAGAATACAGGTCTTGCAGTTTGTCTTGACTGCGGAGAATTCAACAATATCCACCCTGTTGACAAAGCTCCCGTAGGTCACAGACTTTATATGCAGGCTATGACAGAGGTCTACGGACTTATGGGATACAGTATGTCGCTTCCGCCATTATACGACAATTTTGAGATAATCGACGACGCTATCCTTATCCACCTGATGAACTGTGAAAAAGGTCTCGGCGGCAAGCACGAAAACTGTCTCGACGGCTTTGAGATAGCAGGTGCAGACGGTGTATACTACCCTGCGTCCGCAAAGGTAAAGCTCCCATATATAAAACTCAGGAGCGACAAGGTAAGCGCCCCTCAGTCAGCAAGATTTATGTGGACGAATTACGCAGATGTGGCGCTGTTCGGCGTTAACGGACTGCCCCTCGCACCTTTCCGCACTGACCGCTTTGAGGACTGAACATACATATCTGAGAAAATTTAACTTGGTAAAAGGAGTAGAAATATGCTTTTAGCAGTAGATATCGGAAATACAAACATTGTTTTCGGCTGTGTTGATGATAAAGACGAAGTTGTTCTCTTTGAGCGCATCAGCACCGATCACAATGCCACAGCCGCAGAATATGCCGTACTCATCAAAACTATACTTGAAATGAACAGCTTCAATATCTCTGATATTGATGATGCAATTATGTCATCGGTAGTGCCATCGGTCACAACTACCGTAAAAGAGGCTATACGCAAGCTTTTCCATGTTGATGTTATGATGGCTGGTCCGGGCGTAAAGACAGGTCTCAACATACTCATCGACAACCCTGCACAGCTTGGAAGAGACCAGGCTGTTGACGCTGTTGCGGCTATAAACCAGTATCCTGTTCCGCTTATAATCATTGATATGGGCACTGCGACTACTCTTTCCGTTGTCGACAGCAAGAAGAATTACCGCGGCGGTCTTATCCTCACAGGAATGAAGGTAGCCGCAGACGCTCTCACAGCAAGAACAGCACAGCTTCCTAAGGTGAATTTTGAAGTTCCGCCACACGTTATCGGAACAAACACCATAGACTGTCTTAAAAGCGGTATACTTTACTCAAACGCAAGCGCTCTTGACGGTATTATCGACCGCATTGAGGACGAGCTTGGCGAAAAGTGCACAGCCGTTGCTACAGGCGGACTTTCAGAGCTTGTAGTTCCGCTTTGCAGAAGAAAGATAATCCTCGATAACAACCTGCTTATCAAGGGTCTCGCAATAATCTACAGAAAAAACAAAAAATAAGCGCAGACAAAAAAGCCATAGTATTCAAGCAATACTATGGCTTATATTTTTATCAGTCTTTCTTTTTATCCTCGTCCTTCTTGTCTCTTTCATCGTTGAAGCTGTCAACGGTGTTGAGGAACAACTCAGGATTAAGGCATATTCCGTTATGACGCACCTCAAAGTGACAGTGGTTACCTGTTGAGTCACCTGTAGTTCCCACCTTGCCGATGAGCTGTCCGCGTGATACGTACTGTCCCTCGGTAACAAGCACCTGACTCATATGACCGTAAACCGTCTGATACTCGTCCGTATGACCCAGCTGTACAAAATAGCCGTAACCGCCTGTATTCCAGCCTGCGGAAACTACCTCACCTTCAGCCGCCGCATAAATGTCTGTTCCGCCGGGAGCGGCTATATCCAGACCCTTGTGATTTCGTTCGCCGCCGAAATGGTCACTTATCCAGCCGCCGTCAACAGGCCAGCCATATTCTCCTGAACCTGTAAGCAGAGTGCTCGGACTGTCAGGTCTCGCCGCATATACACCGATACCTATTTTTTCCACAACAGGCTCTTTGGTTATCTTTGAGCTTATAGTCTTTCGTGAATACTCCTTGCCGTCAACATAGGTAACCTCGACGTGACTCACCTTTTCGCCTCGTCTGCCCTTTACAAGAACGTCCTTAGTACCGACGTTGAGAGAGCTTGTTTCTACCTCAACAGTCTCATAGTCAAGGAATGTGACAGGGTCTAACTCTCTTACATACTGTATAGGAAGATAGCTCTCCTTTTCTATTACGTTTACCATAGTGCCCTTGCGGCATTTCTCAGAAATACCCGGGTTAAGCTCTTCGAGCTTGTTTGTGTCCATGTTGTATTTCTGTGCGATGGTAACTGCCGTATCACCGCGCTGTGCAATGTATACAGCCTTTTTATCCTTTGATGAAGTCAGCAGGTCTATAGCCGCCTGTTCCTCCATAACACTGCTTGCAAGGTAAATTCCGTGAGAATACTCAACGGTATTTTTATAAGCAAGGTCCTTTACGATACCGTCAACGCGGAAATTCAGTATCCTGTCGTTGAGAGCGTCCTGAACCTTGTCTTTATTTTTTACAGCGCCGATAAATCTGCCGTCGATATAGATACCGTAAGCCTCTTTAAGCTCCTGATCCGAAGCGGCAAGCATTTCATTTGCAAGCTGTGCCGCAGAATAGACCGTATCATTCTCGTTGATTATCCTGAGCGAATACTTTGCGGAAAAGTCGAGATGCTCATCAGAATCTGAATAAGAAATTCTCTGCTTTACCTCTCGTTCAGCCTCTTCAAAGTCAGCCTCTGCGGTTATCATGCCTATATCTCTTCCGTTGTATTCAACGCTCAGTCCGTATTCAAGACCTGAGCC
Source organism: Ruminococcus flavefaciens (assembly GCA_004556875.1). Taxonomy (GTDB): domain Bacteria; phylum Bacillota; class Clostridia; order Oscillospirales; family Ruminococcaceae; genus Ruminococcus; species Ruminococcus flavefaciens_S. The sequence goes on along the minus strand of SFFP01000072.1, from coordinate 621 downwards.
GTATCTGACGATACCTATGAGAAATGCTATTGAAACTATGGGCAGTATATAATTGAAAGCCGTATAAAATACGCCGTCCTCACCAAAGAGATAAGAGCTCCAGAATTTGAACAGCGCCTTGTTATACTCGCTCTTGTCCTCTTTTTTGGCTTTTCTGACATTTTTTGAGAGCTTTTTGTTAAGTTCAAATCGGCTCTTCATAGGAGACATAAGCTCCTTTATGAGCCACAGGAGTGCTTTCAGAATAGATACACAAAGACTGAATATCTCGGAAAGTATGAACTTTATACCTGCTATGATACCTATGAGCAGAGCCGCACCGACTTTAACGGTAAAATGTCCGACCCTTGTGAAAAAGTCCATTTTACTTCGCTGAGAGTCTATTCTGTAAGCCTCTGCAAGTATTGCCGCTCTTCGTTTTTTCTCTTCTGTATCTTCGCTAAAAAGCTCGTTATTATCGTCCATACCCTTTACAGCATCTCCTTTCTGTTATATTTTTGTCCTCTTTTCAGAAGTCCAGCAAACTATATTATACCACATAATTAAAAAAATAGCAATGTCCGCGAAAAAAAATTTGCCGTTTTATTTTTTATGACGCGAACATGGGAGCAGAGACTCTCC
>SFFP01000071.1 GCA_004556875.1 Ruminococcus flavefaciens | reverse complement strand
TATCTCACGATAAGATGTATAGGCTCGCGTAGGTGAACCAAATGCAAGAATTTTGGTATTGACAGCGCGAAATTTGTTGTTTACGGCAGATATTATCAGCTGTTCGCCTACAGCCCCTATAAAATGACTTGTGAAAAAGCTTTTTGCTGCATCTGCGCTGTTAAGAATAGTTACTGTAAAGCGTTCATGATAAAGAGTTCTGCTTATGCATGGGATAAGCTTTAAAAGCGCTGCAGCCTGTTCCGACATTTTATTATCTTTCAGAAGAAGTTCATGGTCAGCATCTGTAAGCGCATTAATACTTCCGTAATCATTTATAAGTTTTTCGGCGAGTTTTCCTGTGTCTCCGCTGCAGGCGTATGACAGCAGAAGTTCGAGTTTTTCAGTCTCTGTAAGAGCGTCAAATCCCTCACTGCGGTACTTATTTCTGAGAAGCTCTTTTCTGAGCTTTATATCCTTATCAGCCATACCGTCAGAAAGCAAATGCGCCTTTTGAACGCATTGAGAAGGTTCTTTCGTAGCCGCAGATAATACAGTCATTGAAGACGATACCGATCGCTGAGAGCATCTCACTGAAGATATGGACAATTATATAGTCGTAATCATTTGGGATAGGATAATCGCTGCCGTGGTTAAGACCGATGCATACGCTGAATGCACCGCTTTTCAGTATCATTGTAGCAAGCTCCTTTTGAGATATCACTCCCTTAACGATATCTTTGACAGGTATGGATATATTACGGAGCAGCTCTGATTTACCGCCGAGACACAGCAAGCTGCATATGTTAGCATTTGAATTTCTGAATTCCTCCAAGAAACACGCACAAAGCTGTTCGCGGCTGTTGAGAGTTTCAGAGCTGTGAGATGTCTGAAGATAGCTTATTCCAAAGTCGTTCATAAGCTTTATGAAAAGCGCACCGTTACTGCCGACTCCATCAACAGAGCATAGCTTATCTATATCTGCGGAAAGTACCTTGCCCACTGATCCGAATTCTTCTTTAAGCGAATGAGCGATGTTATTGGTATTTACAACGGGGCGTGCATAAAACAGCATAAGCTCAAGCAGCTCATGGTCGTAAAGCGAGTCATATCCCGAAGCAAGAAAACGCTTCCTCAAACGGCTTCTGTGTCCTGCGTGAGAATTTTTGCCGTCCATTATCATCACTCCTTAATTAAAATACTTTTTTGCAGACTATCTGCGTTTAGTGGTATAGATATCTTTAAAATTTGTTCTGCCGAAGATATAGTCAACCGAAACACCATAAAAGTCAGCAAAAATCAGAAGGTGTTCCACAGGAATACCTTATATGACAGCTTTAGAACCTATCGGTACGGTTTGACTTTATCAGTCATGTTCGCCAAGAAGTACCTCAAGTCTTTCAAGCATTCTGCCCTGATCTGTAGAGTCAAGATCTCTGAAACCGTTTACAAGCTTGGTTTCCTTTTCTGTAAGAGCAGATTTAGTCAGACCTCGCTTGTCATCGGAGAGTCCGGCGATATAATCCAGTGAAACGCTATACAGCTTGGCAATGCTTATAGCGATGTGAAGCGGAATTTCACTTTCACCACACTCATAGCGCCTGTACTGTGTCAGATGAAGAAACAGCTTTTCGGCAGCCTCTTTCTGAGTCATATCAGCGTCTTCACGCAGATCGCGGACCCTCCTGTAATTCATTGTATCAACTCCCAAATATGTGTTATATTTATTTTATCATATAGCACAATTTTGTGTTGGCTTTCTTGAAGATATGTGTTATTTGTCAGAAAATAAAACACTATATTGTGCTGAAATCTGTGCAGTGAACTTTGCTGAAAGTAACTTTTTATTAAGACTATAATATTAAAATATGCAGTTTAGTTGTTAAAATGATACAAAAAGTCGTAAAAATAATTCAAAACTGCATATGCAAAATATTGACTTATGAATTTTTCGGTGATATAATTAAAATTGACAAGTTGTACATAATTTGTACGGAATTGGAGGAGTTTTATGAAAGCAAAAAAGATGCTGAGCGGTCTTACCTCTCTTGCGCTGTCGCTCTCTGCATTCGCAGGAATAGGCGCGGCAGACGCTATAAGACCGACAGAAGCAAAAGCGGCTTCGGGCAACTGGAAATTCGACTTCGGAGGAAGCGGAGCAGCAGGCGGTTATACAGGAGTTTCGGCTTCTGACGGGTATAACGCCTCAAGGGGATATGGCTTTGCACAGACAGGAAATGTTTCAAATGTATCCGCAGGCGGAAGCGGAGTGCTCGCTGATGCGGTAAAATTCAATAATTACGGTTCAGGCAATACATTTAACGTTGACCTGCCAAAGGGACTCTATCAGGTAAAAGTAACTGTGGGAAACGCTCCGCGTACTACTATCAAGCTTGAGGGCATGGTTCAGATGATGAACCTGACAGGCAGGGGAGCAACCGAGACTGTAAAGCTTCCTGTTACCGATGGACAGCTCAGCATACATGCTGTTGAGGGTATGAGCGGCAGAGAGCAGTCTATAGCTGCTGTTGAGATAACACAGCTTAACGATACAGGCGTTATGCCTCCGACTGTATGGATATGCGGTGACTCTACCGTTGCCAATTATTACAATACAGCTGACTCTGCACAGCATGGCTGGGGACAGTTCTTTGACGGCGGTACTTATGATGTACGCAACATGGCTACCAGCGGACAGTATGCAAAGGGATTTGTGGACGCAGGACAGTTCGCTCCTATTGAGACCTACGGCAAATCAGGTGATTATTACATCATATCAATCGGTATCAATGATACCAATTATTCTAACAATACCGAGTATTACAACGTTGTTACCGACATGGTAAAGCGTGCAAAGGCAAAGGGCATGGAAGTAATACTGGTGAAACAGCAGGGAAGACGAGGTGACCTTACACGCAGTCCGCGGCTTTCGGGACGCTGGTTCGGCGGTGAACTTGACAAGATAGGCAGTGAGCAGAATGTCAAGGTTGTAGACCTTTTCACTAAATGGCAGGACTTCGGTCTTTCCATAGGCTATGACGGTATGGCTTCGTACTATGCCACAAAGGCTGACGGCACAGGCGACGACCTTCATCAGAGCAAACAGGGCGCTATGAAAATAGCTGAGATAATGCAGAATGAGCTTGGCATAGGCGTTAAGCAGTCTATACATCCCGATGCAGAGGTCAGCTATATGTTCAAAAACGTCAACAGCGGACTGTATATGGAAGTTGCTGACGGAAGTACAGCCAGCGGTGCAAATGTTCAGCAGTGGGGCGCAAGCAGTTCACAGCCTCATAATACGTGGAAATGTGTACAGGCTACAGGCGATTATTACTACATAAAGCCAACAAATTCTGATCTTTGCCTCTATGTTGACAACGGAAGCAAGGATAACGGCGGAAACATCGTTGTTGCCGAAAAGAACGGCTACAGCGACCAGTTCTTCAAGTTTGTTGACAACGGTGACGGTACAGTTACTATCCTCACAAGAGCCTCACGCGATGCAAGAGCAGTCGAGGTCGGCAGTGCGGCTACAAACAACGGTGCCAATATCCAGCAGTGGGAAGTAAATAATCATAACTGTCAGAAGTGGGAAATGATAGAGGTCAAGCCTTTAGTTACTACAACTACGACTACAACTACTACCACGACTACAACTACAACTGTTACAACAACAGAGCAGGTACAGCAAACTACTCTTGATTTTGATAGCACTATTATTTACGGCGACGCTAATAACGACAGCGGCGTTGATATGTCGGATATCGTTCTCATCATGCAGGCTCTTGCAAATCCAAGCAAATATGATGTAGGCGGTACTGACAGCAATGCCATCACCAATAAGGGACGCAGGAATGCAGATGTCACAGGAAATAACGACGGTATGACTGTAAACGATGCACAGTTTATACAGAGATGTCTCCTGGGACTTGATAAGCTTCCTGATCCTGTTACAGTTGTTCAGCCGACAACTTCTGCGACTACGACAACTACATCCGAGCCTGTGACTACTACCACGACCACTACCACTCCTGTGAAGTATTTCGCAGTTGATCAGGTTTGGACAAACGGTATGACTGAAACTGTTAATGCAGGCTATACAAAGTCTGAGGGATACGTAAACCTCGACAACACCACCGACAGCAACATAACATTTACAGTCGATGTTCCTCAGGACGGAAACTATATGACACATATCCGCTTTGCCAACGGCTCTGCAAACGACCGCAAGATGAAGATATTTGTCAATAACAACTATGATTCATGCTGGATGCAGTCCTTTACATCAACAGGCTCATGGACAGACTGGACAGAGTTCGGAATAGTTCTTCCTTTAAAGGCTGGAAGAAATACTATCCTCATGCAGTCAGAGACTTCAGAGGGCGGACCAAACCTTGATTATATCGAGCTTATACTCACAGATGAGCCTTTTGCTGAGACCTATGACCCATCACAGGAACAGCAGACCGTAAGCGGTGCACATACACTCTATATTGCAGGTGACTCTACTGTACAGAGCTATCGTGCACAGTATGCTCCTCAGCAGGGCTGGGGCTACTATATGCAGGATTATTTTAACAGCGATATGACTGTAGCTAATCATTCCATAGCAGGAAGAAGCTCCAAGAAGTTCTATGATGAGGGAAGATGGCAGACTATCGCTGACAGCCTCAAGAGCGGCGATTTTGTAATGATACAGTTTGCTATCAATGACGCAGGTGCTTCGAATGCTGACAGATATGCACCTACCTGCGGAAATGTGGATAATCCAAGCTCAGGTTCATATGAGTGGTATATGTCATACTTCATAAAGTCAGCAAAGGAAAAGGGCGCAACTCCTATCCTTGTTACTACAACGATAGGTATGAAGGCTTATTCAAACGGCAAGTTTGTAAACAGCTACACCAACTACAATGATGCCTGCTATAAGCTTGCTAAGAAGTACAGCGTTCCATGTATTGACCTTAATACTCTCATGGTAAATTACTACAATTCTGTAGGCTATGATACAGCCAAGAGTTATCACCTTATGGGAGCTGTTGCAGGTTCTACAGATGGTACACATTTCTGTGAAAAGGGTGCAAATATCATTGCAGGACTTGTTGCAGGAGAGGTAAGAAAGCAGAATATAAGCGGACTTTCTTCATATCTAAAATAACCGTATAAAAGGCTTCACCTTGTGTGAAGCCTTTTTCATGACATCTGATAAAAAAGCTCCCATAAAGGGAGCTTTCATAATTATTCAATAGTAACTTTCTTCATTACCTGTGGGGTTGTAGGCTTATCGTTGTAGTCAGTAGCGCATTCAGCGATCTCGTCAACTACGTCCATGCCCTCAACTACCTTGCCGAATGCAGCGTAGTTTCCGTCAAGATGAGGAGCGTCCTCGTGCATGATGAAGAACTGCGAGCCTGCTGAATTTGGCATCATTGAACGAGCCATTGAAAGAACACCTCTTGTGTGCTTGAGGTCATTCTTAACGCCGTTTGCAGCAAATTCTCCCTTGATCTGCCAGCCGGGACCGCCTGTGCCTGTACCGTTAGGACAACCGCCCTGTATCATAAATCCGGGGATAACTCTGTGGAAAGTAAGACCGTCATAAAATCCCTGCTTTACAAGCTTTTCAAAGTTTTCACAGGAGATAGGAGCGATATCAGGATAAAGCTCGATCTTTATCTTCTTTCCGTTTTCCATTTCGATGATTACCATATTATTTCCTCCGTATAAAGTTTTATCAGCCTATTTCAAGAACAATGTCTGTAACAGGCTCTATGTATCTTGAAGTAGTTTCAACCTGTTCCTGCTGATGCTTCTGGTTGTATTCCTCAAGTATAGACAGGGTAGAAGTAGGCATATTTGCTTCTTCGGGAGAAGTTATAGGAATAGTTTCCTTTACCTCTCCGAACATATTTGTAACAGTCTCATATTGACGTTCTGTGGTTTCCTCAATAAGATGAGGTCTGCCGTCTGAGTTTCCTTCAGTAAGAACATCATAGTTTTCTGTTATAAGGTGAGGCCTTTCGGAAGATGATGTTGCAGAGACAGATTTATGAGTTTCTTTATTTGCTTCAACAGCGCTTTTTGCACATGATTTTGCAGCCATTATTACTCCTGCTGCGGCAAGTATAGCCAAAAAAACAGAAACGATCCTTCTTGTTCCCACGATTTCCTCCGTTCTTCAGACTCAGCTGAAAAGTTTATATATAATTAATGTCTGATCAGCAGCTAAAAAATGTCTTTATCTCATTTAAAGAATTTGCGCTCCCCGAACATAGTTCGGCTCATTAATTATAAACCAATATTCGTGGATTGTCAAGAGTGTTATGCGGTCTTGACGAGATGAAGCTCATATAGTGTAACGCTTGAGTAGTCCTTTCCGCCGAAAGCAAGAGAGAATTCAGCAGACGGATCATTGACAGAAACCGTAAATTCGGCTTCGAACGGAGTCTTTTCGCCCTTTGATGTAAATACGTCGTCATAGTAAACGACAGAGCCGTCCTTACTTCTTATCTGAACAGGCAGTTTGCTTCCCTCAGGAGCAGTAGCCTTGAATGTGAGCTTGTATTTGCCGTTCTTTTTTAGACCTATCGGTGATACAACAGTCTGAACATCTTCGGCTTTGCTGCCGCCTGTTACAACATTTACCCAGAATGACTTATCAAAATCCGAGAAATAAGTAGCGGCGTTAGCGCCTGAGCTTTCAGAGAGAACGGCTTTATATTCTGCATCGGCTGCAACATCTATGCCGACCTGATCCGATTCTTTTCCGATAAGAGTGCATATCTTATCAGAGAGAACTGCGGCAGACTTCTGATGTGTAGTAAGTGACGGGTGCCAGTCAGAACCGAGACCGTCATTGTTCATATCCTGCTGAGCTGAGGCATAGGCAATGATCTTGTCACCGATATCAGAATCAGCCTTGAAGCTCTTTACAGCTTCTTCGATATAAGGGAACATTTCTGCACAGCCCATAGTACCGACAGTGCAGATGATATAAGCCTTTGGCTGAGCCTTATGTATCTTTTTCAGAAGCTCAGTGTATGCCTTTGCGAATTCAGGACCTCTCTTCTCGTAGTCCTTGCTTACGTAGGTATTGTCGTTTGTGCCGAGATTTACGACAACAACGTCAACAGGATGATCTGAATGAGACCAGGGGATCTTGTAACCGTCGGTATTTCCGATATTATCATAGCAGTCGCCGAGAAGTCCGCTCTTGTTCTGGCTGCCGTCAGATGAGTATGCGGAAATAACTCCATAGCCGCTGTAGCAGGCGGTGCTGTATTCAGCGTCCAGCTTTTCAGCAGTAAGGTAAGCGTAGGACTTCATGAAGTTTTCGGTAGTTGTCTTGAAGTTTTCATACTGGTCCTTGCCCTCAACGCCGTAAGCACAGGTGATGGAGTCGCCAACGAACTCTATATGCAGGTCTTTTTCGGCAGTAGGCGAAACAGGTACAGCAGAGTCAGATACCACATTTACTGCACTCACGCCAACAGGACCGTTATTTGCTTCTGAGAGGTGTATGATCTTTACAACGGCGTTTCGAGGAGTATCACCGCTGAAAAGCTCAACTTCCTTTTCCTTTACGGAAAGACATTCATTGAGTATTATCTCTCCGTCAACTAAAACAGCGTAGCGCGGACGATAGTTATCACCGTTATTTATGGCACTGTCACCCTTGATGATTACAGATGCGGATTTAGCGTGGTTTACGTTGAATTCTACAGCTGCGCCGCTTTGTACCAGCCATGTAACGCCGTCAATGATGACATTACGGTTTATCATATTGACATTTTCAGCGGTAGGAGCTATGACTGAAGACTTATATTCGCCGCTTGTGGCAGTGAGCGCCTTTCTCATAGCCACCATGTCAAAGATATCGATGTTTTTGTCGCTGTTTATGTCCATAGACTCCTCTGCAGTGCCGTTTCCGAGGATGAAGCGGTTCAGCGAGGAAAGGTCATCGGGACTGTATACCTTTGCTGCCGAAACTGTTGTGCCTACAGCTGTGACAGCCATAGCAGCCGCGATGGCTGCTGATAATTTCTTTTTCATGTTTTCAGCTCCTTATAAAGATATATATAATTAAATATCAAACAAAGCAATGTCCGCGGAATGGAAGATTATTTTTTATAAACCGTTTCGCGAAAAATGTACGGCGGCTCGCCGCTTATATCATAATTATACACCGTAAATCGCGGACATTCAATAACAAATTGTGAAATTATGTCGGAATAAGAAACATTGATAGTATACTGAATTGGAATTGTCAAGAAATGTGCAGTCGGAGAATACCCAAAATCTTGGATAGGCAGGAGTCAGGCAGCGTGGTGAGCCAGCCCAGTTGAAGTCCTTAGT
>SFFP01000070.1 GCA_004556875.1 Ruminococcus flavefaciens | reverse complement strand
CAAGCGCCCAGCCTTCGCCGCCGTGAAGCTTTTCTGCTTCTCTCATAGCTGCCTGAGCATAGCCTTTTCCGCGATGCTCCTTCATAATAAATATAGGAGAAACACGCTTTGAACTTCCGTCCTTCATATCAACGACTCTTATTGCGCCCACAGCCGCTCCCCCAGCCATTATAAAATAATAATAGGTAAAGGACTGTTCAAACCTTTCCATGACTCTGCTCATCGGCTCATTTGCAGGACTTATATCGTAGTCATGATATTTTTCAAGCAGCTCTGTAAAGGCTTCGACCTGCATTTTCCACAGCTTTTCGCACTCATCAGCGCCGATGCGTTTAAGTGTTATGCTCATATATTTCTCCTTAAAAAAGCTCCCGAAGAACTGACCTCGGGAGCTTTTGAATCATATCTGATTTGCGATAGGTGCAGCGTTATTGTGTTCGCCGTAGCCTTCGTTCTTAACGACCTCAACGTTTCTGTAGCACTCCATACCTGTACCTGCAGGAATGAGCTTACCGATGATAACGTTTTCCTTGAGTCCGAGGAGTCGGTCACTCTTACCTCTGATAGCAGCATCTGTAAGAGCCTTTGTAGTCTCCTGGAATGAAGCTGCTGACATGAAGCTGTCTGAATTTGATGAAGCCTTTGTGATACCCTGAAGTACAGGACTTGTCTTGACAAGCTGTACATCATACTCGCCTGCATCGATACGAGCCTGAAGCTCTTCATTGATAGCGTCGATCTCCTTGCTGTCAACAAGTGTACCCGGAAGCAGATAGCTGCTGCCTGTCTCTTCGACCTTGATCTTTCTAAGCATCTGACGAACGATAACTTCGATGTGCTTATCGTTGATATCAACACCCTGTAAACGGTAAACCTTCTGAACTTCATTGATGATGTAGTTCTGAACAGCCTGTGTACCGAGGATATTGAGGATATCAGCAGGGTAGATATTACCTTCGGTAAGTCTTGTACCCTTTTCTATAGACTCGCCTTCCTGAACTCTGATCTTGAGGTTGTATGGGATCATATAGCTCTCAGACTCGCCTGTCTCGTCATTGTTAACAATGATATTTCTTGTAGTCTTGACCTCTTCGATATGAATCTTACCTGAAATTCTCGAGAGAATAGCAGCACCCTTAGGACGTCTGCTCTCGAAAAGTTCTTCAACTCGAGGAAGACCCTGTGTGATATCTTCCGCATCGGCAGAAGCAACACCACCGGTATGGAAGGTTCTCATTGTAAGCTGTGTACCAGGCTCACCGATTGACTGTGCAGCGATTACGCCGACAGCTTCACCGACTGAAACGATGTTGTTGAATGCAAGGTTTGCACCATAGCACTTAGCACATACACCTGTTCTTGACTTACAAGTGAGGACTGAACGTATCTTTATTCTTTCAACGCCTGCGTCAACTATCTTCTTAGCGTCAGCATCGCTGATGAGCTTGTTGCGAGAAACAATAAGCTCGCCTGACTCGTCGCGGAGATCCTCAGCGAGGAATCTGCCCACAAGACGCTCCTCAAACGGCTCAACTACTTCGTTGCCGTTCTTGATCTCGAATACCTCGATACCTTCTGTAGTACCGCAGTCTTCCTCACGGATGATAACGTCCTGAGAAACATCAACAAGTCGACGTGTAAGATAACCTGAGTCAGCGGTACGGAGAGCCGTATCGGCAAGACCCTTACGAGCGCCTCGTGATGCGATGAAGTATTCGAGGATGTTAAGACCTTCACGGTAATTAGCTCTGATCGGGATCTCGATGACAGTACCTGATGTATTAGCGATAAGTCCACGCATACCTGCAAGCTGTCTGATCTGTGAGATAGAACCACGGGCACCTGAGTCAGCCATCATCCAGATAGGATTGTATCTGTCGAAGTTCTCCTTCAGTCTCTTAGTAACCTCGTCTGTAGTATCTGTCCACAGAGCGATGATCTTCTTTGTCTTCTCCTGATCGGAGATATAACCGTACTCATACTCTGAAGTGATCTGAGCAACTTCTTCGTCTGCTCTTGCAAGGATCTCCTTCTTCTGAGGCGGGATAGTAGCGTCACAAACAGCAACTGTAAGAGCTGCTCTTGTTGAATATTTGTAACCGAGAGCCTTGATACGGTCAAGAACCTCGGAAGTAGTTGTTGTGCCGTGTATCTTGATACAGCGCTCGATGATATCTGAAAGCTGCTTCTTACCAACGAGGAATGCAACCTCGAGGTCGAACTGCTTGTCGGAATTTGTTCTGTCAACGTAACCCAGATTCTGTGGGATATTCTCGTTGAAGATAAGTCTGCCGACTGTAGCATCGATGATCTTTGAAACCTTCTTGTCGCCGATATCCTTGGTTATCTTAACCTTGATATTAGCGTGGAGAGATACATCGTGCTCGTTGTAAGCCATGAGAGCTTCGTTCACATCGCGGAATACCTTGCCCTCACCGGGTTCGCCGGGCTTATCCATTGTAAGGTAGTAAGAACCAAGTACCATATCCTGTGAAGGAACGGCAACAGGCTTACCGTCAGAAGGCTTGAGCAGGTTATTGGCAGCAAGCATAAGGAATCTTGCTTCTGCCTGAGCCTCAGCTGAAAGCGGAAGATGTACAGCCATCTGGTCGCCGTCGAAGTCAGCGTTGAACGCAGAGCAAACCAGTGGGTGGAGTTTGATAGCACGACCCTCAACAAGGATAGGCTCGAATGCCTGGATACCAAGACGGTGAAGCGTGGGGGCACGGTTGAGCATTACAGGATGATCCTTGATAACGTCCTCCAGAGCGTCCCAGACCTTATTGTCAGCGCGCTCGATGAGCTTTCTTGCGCTCTTTATATTAGCGATAGCCTTTTTGTCAACAAGTCTCTTCAGTACGAAAGGCTTGAAGAGCTCGAGTGCCATTTCCTTAGGAAGACCGCACTGATACATTTTCAGCTCAGGTCCTACGACGATAACTGAACGTCCTGAGTAGTCAACACGCTTACCAAGGAGGTTCTGACGGAAACGTCCCTGCTTACCTTTAAGCATATCTGAAAGTGACTTGAGAGCACGGTTGCTCGGACCTGTAACAGGTCTGCCGTGTCTGCCGTTGTCGATGAGAGCGTCAACAGCTTCCTGAAGCATACGCTTCTCGTTTCTTACGATGATGTCAGGAGCGTCGAGCTCGAGCATTCTCTTGAGACGGTTGTTTCTGTTGATAACTCTTCTGTAGAGGTCGTTAAGGTCAGATGTTGCGTAACGACCACCGTCAAGCATGATCATAGGACGGATATCAGGTGGTATTACAGGTACAACGCTGAGTATCATCCACTCAGGCTTGTTTCCTGAAAGGCGGAATGCCTCGATTATCTGTAATCTCTTGAGAAGCTTTACCTTCTTCTGACCGCTTGGAAGTCCTACAAGCTCAGCCTTCAGGTCGTCGGCAACGATCTCGAGATTGTTTCTCCAGTCGATGTCCTCCAGCTCTCTGAACTTCTGGCACTCTTCACACTCGCACTCTGTTGGCTTGTTGAAGCACTCTATCTTCTTGCCGCCGAGAGATACCTTACCCATTTCGATAAGTCTCTGCTTGTGAGCGTCATATCTTGCAGGGTCATACTCATTGAGGAGCTTTCTAATAGCCTCTGCGCCCATTTCAGCCTTGAAGTCGTCACCATACTTTTCAAGGTATGAGAGATATTCCTTCTCTGAAAGGAGCTGCTTTTTGAGAAGCTCTGTGTTACCCGGATCGGTAACGATATATTTTGTGAAGTAGAGAACCTCTTCAAGTCTCTTCTGAGATACCTCAAGCACCTGTCCTATTCTTGAAGGAGTACCCTTGAAGTACCAGATATGAGAAACAGGAGCAGCCAGCTCGATGTGACCCATTCTCTCTCTTCTTACTCTTGCTCTTGTGACCTCAACGCCGCAGCGGTCACAGATCTTACCCTTAAAGCGTATCTTCTTGAACTTTCCGCAGTGACACTCCCAGTCCTTAGTAGGTCCGAATATCCTTTCGCAGAAAAGACCGTCACGCTCAGGCTTCTGAGTTCTGTAATTTATAGTTTCAGGTCTCTCAACAGCGCCGTAAGACCAGCTTCTGATCTGTTCAGGCGAAGCAAGACCGATCTTTATTGATTCAAAAGTTGTAAATTCCATGCTACCTCCTGCAAATTTACATTGATCGCACAGCACGGCGGCTAAGCACCGTGCCGCGAGTTATATTTTCGGATTTTTATTAGTCCTCGTCGGAGGGATCATCGATGTCGAAGCTGTCGAAGAGATCTCCTTCCTCTTCATCGTCACCGAAGCCGAAGTCGTCATCGTCCTCGCCTTCATCGAAGCTGAACTCATCGTCCTTATCAACGCCGCCGAAGTCGTCGCCCTCTTCATCGTCGCCTTCAAATCCAAAGCCTGCATCTTCCATATCGCTGTCAGAATAGCTTGTGCTGTCAGCAGTCTCTTCATCAGCAAATGAATCACGAGTCGGGATCTGATCGTCGTCATCGAAGTTCTGCTTGAGGTCGATCTCGTTCTGGTTGATATCAAGAACCTTGACATCGAGACAGAGCGACTGCATTTCCTTGATAAGAACCTTGAATGACTCAGGGATACCAGGTGTAGGAACGTTCTGACCCTTGACGATAGCCTCATATGTGTTTACACGTCCTATCGTATCATCAGACTTGACAGTAAGGATCTCCTGGAGAGTATAAGCAGCACCGTAAGCTTCAAGTGCCCAAACTTCCATTTCTCCGAAACGCTGTCCGCCGAACTGAGCTTTACCGCCCAGAGGCTGCTGAGTTACGAGAGCGTAAGGACCAACGGAACGTGCGTGGATCTTATCATCAACAAGGTGGTGGAGCTTGAGGTAGTACATATAGCCCACAGTTACGCGGTTATCGAACTTTTCACCTGTACGTCCGTCATAAAGTGTAAATTTACAATCCTCTGTGAATTCCAGAGCATTCGGATTGATGACCTTATCCATAGCCTTCAGCTCAAACATATCGTCCTTGTGCTCCTGAGCGTGCTCGTTAGCCATCTTGAAGCACTCACGGATATCATCTTCGTGAGCACCGTCAAATACAGGAGTCATAATGTGCCAGCCGAGAGCCTTACAAGCCATACCGAGGTGTACTTCAAGTACCTGTCCGATGTTCATTCGTGAAGGAACGCCGAGAGGGTTGAGTACGATATCGAGAGGAGTACCATCAGGAAGGAACGGCATATCCTCCTCAGGGAGTATACGTGAAACAACACCCTTGTTACCGTGACGGCCGGCCATCTTATCGCCGACAGTGATCTTACGCTTCTGAGCGATGTAACACTTTACACGCATATTTACACCTGCTGACATCTCATCAGGAGCATTTTCTCTTGTGAATACCTTAACATCAACGATAACACCTGATTCACCGTGAGGTACTTTAAGTGAATTATCGCGGACTTCTCTTGCCTTCTCACCAAAGATAGCGCGGAGGAGTCTTTCCTCGGCTGTAAGCTCTGTTTCACCCTTAGGTGTTACCTTACCAACGAGGATATCGCCTGAATTAACTTCAGAACCGATGCGGATGATACCGTTTTCATCGAGGTTAGCGAGAGCATCGTCACCAACGTTAGGGATATCTCTTGTGATCTCCTCAGGTCCGAGCTTTGTATCGCGGCACTCGATCTCGTATTCTTCTATATGAACAGATGTGAACACATCTTCTCTTACAAGGCGCTCGTTAAGAAGAACAGCGTCCTCGTAGTTGTAACCTTCCCAGGTCATGAAGCCAATGAGAGCATTCTTACCAAGTGAGATCTCTCCATCAGCAGTAGCAGGACCGTCTGCAAGCACCTGTCCCTTCTTTACCTGTTCGCCGACAGCGACGATAGGTCTCTGGTTTACACAAGTACCCTGGTTTGAACGCTTGAACTTGATAAGCTCATACTTATGCTCAACTCCGTCTGTATCAACGAGAGTGATCTTATCAGCGTCAACATAAGTGATCTTGCCGTCGTAATCCGAAACTATACATACGCCCGAGTCAACAGCAGCCTTGTATTCCATACCTGTACCAACGAAAGGACGCTCTGTCTTGAGGAGCGGAACTGCCTGACGCTGCATGTTTGAACCCATGAGGGCACGGTTAGCGTCATCGTTTTCGAGGAACGGGATCATGGAAGTAGCGACTGAAACGACCATCTTAGGCGAAACGTCCATGTAGTCGACCTTTTCGCGCTCACACTCGAGGATCTGATCGCGGTGACGTGCGTTAACACGAGGTCTTGCGAACTTTCCGTCGTCTGTGAGAGGCTCGTTAGCCTGAGCGACTACGAAGTTATCCTCAACATCGGCAGTCATATAAACTACTTCGTTGGTAACAACGCCTGTAGTCTTGTCTACCTTTCTGTAAGGAGCTTCGATAAAGCCGTATTCGTTTATTCTTGCGAAAGTAGCCAGATAGGAGATAAGTCCGATGTTAGGTCCTTCAGGAGTCTCGATAGGACACATTCTTCCGTAGTGGCTGTAGTGAACGTCACGTACCTCAAATCCGGCACGGTCTCTTGAAAGACCGCCTGGTCCGAGGGCTGAAAGACGTCTCTTATGAGTAAGCTCAGCAAGAGGGTTGTTCTGATCCATGAACTGTGAAAGAGGTGAAGAACAGAAGAACTCCTTCATAGCTGAAGAAATAGGTCTTATATTGATAAGAGTCTGTGGAGTAAGGGTATTAACGTCCTGAGTCTGGAGGTTCATTCTCTCACGGATACCGCGCTCCATTCTTGTATAACCGATACGGAACTGGTTCTGGAGAAGCTCACCGACGCTGCGGATACGTCTGTTGCCCAGATGGTCGATATCGTCAACAGTACCAACACCCTCACAAAGGTTGAGGAAGTAGCTGATAGAAGCCTTGATATCGTCAAGTGTGATATACTTAGGAGAAAGCTCGTCTGCCTTCTTCTTTACAGTCTCTTCAAGCTCATCAGCGTCAGCAGCACTGTCAAGTATCTCCTTGAGTACATTGAAGGATACCTTCTCATTGATGCCGTACTTCTCAGCGTCAAAGTCAACATATCCCTTGATGTCTACCATGCCGTTGCCGATGACCTTTACGGTCTTTTCGACCATGCGGATATTTGTCTCGCCGCGCTCGTCTGTGTAGTATTCCTTAGCTTCAACAGTAACGAAAGCGCTGTAAACACCTGCCTGCTCGATCTCACAAGCCTTGTCATAAGTAAGAGTCTCGCCTGCATCAGCAAGGATCTCACCTGTCATCTCGTTGATGATAGGCTCTGCAAGAGTTCTGCCTGCAAGTCTTGAAGCGATACCCAGCTTCTTGTTGTACTTATAGCGTCCGAAACGGCAGAGATCATATCTCTTAGCCTCAAAGAAGAGGTTATTGAGGTGGCTTACTGCACTCTCTACTGTAGGAGGCTCGCCCGGGCGGAGCTTTTTGTAAACGTCGATGAGAGCGTCAGAGCGGTTCTTAGTCTGATCCTTCTGGAGGATAGTCTGTCTGAGGCGGTCATCTTCTCCGAATATCTCGAATATCTCCTCGTCAGTACCTTCCTCGCCTAAAGCTCTGATGAAGGTAGTGAGCGGTATTTTTCTGTTTTTATCTATGCGGACGTAAACAACGTCATTTGAATCCTGTTCGTACTCCAGCCAAGCACCGCGGTTAGGGATGATCTGTGAGCTGAAAAGGTCTTTACCTGTCTTATCCTTTGTGAAAGAGTAGTAAACACCCGGTGAACGAACGAGCTGTGATACGATAACACGCTCGGCACCGTTTATAACGAAGGTACCGCTGTCGGTCATGAGCGGGAAGTCACCCATATAGATCTCGCTTTCGCTGACAGCACCTGTCTCCTTATTAGCAAGGGTAGCGGTAGCTCTCATAGCGACCTGATAAGTAGCTCCTCTTGATTTACATTCTGCGAGAGAATACTTGGGAGTGTCGTCAAACCTGTAATCCTTGAAGTTGAGGACGAGATTGCCGTTATAGTCTGTGATAGCGGTCATTTCGCGGAATACCTCACGCAGACCCTCTTCCTTGAACCACTTATACGAGTTCTTCTGCACCTCGATAAGGTTCGGCATCTCCAGAGGCTCGGTAATCTTACCGAAGCTCATTCTGACATTCTTTCCCAGCTGCTTAGGTGTAACATTCACCATAGGCGGAACCTCCTTATTTTTACACGCCCCACGAAAAACCGCAGGACAGGATTTACGGATTTATGACGCACGCGGCAAAGCGGTGCGATATGGAAATTTTCGGAAAACTATTGACAAGTCCGCTGTATTATGCTATAATATCTTGCAGAATAGCGATACTTTTCCATATTGATACATTGTACTATTATAGTACGATTTATGGTCGGTGTCAAGAGGTTTTGGAAAGTTTTATCAAATGCGCCGAATTTTCAATTGAATATCGGCGCTTTT
>SFFP01000069.1 GCA_004556875.1 Ruminococcus flavefaciens | reverse complement strand
TGACATGAAGCAGTGATATATACTTGCATATGTTCACCTATGCCTTAACTCAGAGCCTTGACAGTTGTAAGTGTTAGTAAATGCAAACACACATTGTTTGTGGATTATTGTGCAAACTGCACAGCAAAAAAGAAGCGAATTGGTTTAAATTGTAGATAGAAATTTTTATTTATATATGTTATAATACTTTAAGATATGTGAGATGTAATATGCCATCTCATGTTCTTTATGCGTGAGATTGTTACATTTTTCACAGCTAAAATAAGGAGGTCCATTTAATGAATTCAGCTAAATCAACTGTTCCCTTCAAGGGTACTCCCGAGCAGGAGGCTGAGCTCCTCAAAGTAATCGAAGAAAAGAAGAACGACAAGGGTTCTCTTATGCCGATACTTCAGAAAGCTCAGGAGATCTACGGCTACCTTCCGATCGAGGTTCAGGCAATTATTTCCGACAACACAGGTATCCCGCTTGAAAAGATATACGGTGTTGTTACTTTTTATGCCCAGTTCTCACTGTATCCAAAGGGCGAATACACAATTTCAGTCTGTCTTGGCACAGCTTGTTATGTTAAGGGTTCCGGAGATATCTACAATAAGCTCCAGGAAAAGCTTGGAATAGGCGGAGGCGAGTGCACTCCCGACGGTAAGTTCTCACTTGACGCTTGCCGCTGCATCGGTGCTTGCGGTCTTGCACCTGTACTCACTGTCAACGAAGACGTTTACGGTCGACTCACTGTTGATGATGTTGACAAGATCATCGAAAAATACGCTTAATTCCAAACATTACCATTTAGGAGGTTAACTTATGAAGACTCTTGAAGAACTCAAGGTTGTCAGAGACAGCATGAAGGGCGAGGTAGCTCTCAGAACACATGGCAATGCTTCTTCAAAATATGAAAGACACGTCCTTGTCTGCGGCGGTACAGGCTGTACATCTTCAGGCTCTCCAAAGATCATTGAGGAGCTCGAGAAGGAATTCGCAGAAAAGGGACTTACAGATAAAGTTCAGATCGTTAAGACAGGTTGTTTCGGTCTTTGCGAGCGCGGTCCTATCATGATCGTATATCCTGAGGGTTCATTCTACTCACGCGTTAAGGTAGAAGAGATCCCTCGCATCGTTGATGAGCACCTCATCGGCGGAAATCCTGTTAAGGAATTTCTCTATGAGGAAACTGTTGTCGGCGACGAGATCAAGTCACTTGACGATACATCATTCTACAAAAAGCAGCACCGTGTAGCTCTCAGAAACTGCGGTGTTATCAATCCTGAGAATATAAACGAATACATAGGAAGAAACGGATATGAGGCTCTCGGCAAGGTGCTCACATCTATGACACCTGAGGACGTTATCCAGACTATCCTTGATTCAGGTCTCCGCGGACGTGGAGGCGGCGGCTTCCCAACAGGTATGAAGTGGAAGCTTGCAAGAAACATCGTTCCAAACGCAGATCAGAAGTATGTTTGCTGTAACGCTGACGAGGGCGACCCGGGTGCATTCATGGATCGTTCCGTTCTCGAGGGTGACCCACACGTTGTTCTCGAAGCTATGACTATCGCAGGTTATGCTATCGGTGCTTCACAGGGTTACATCTACGTTCGTGCAGAGTATCCTATCGCTGTTGAGCGTCTTAACATCGCTATCAAGCAGGCTCGTGAATCTGGTATGCTCGGCAAGAACATCTTCGGTACAGACTTCAGCTTTGATATAGACCTTCGTCTCGGCGCAGGTGCATTCGTTTGCGGTGAGGAAACTGCTCTTATGACTTCTATCGAAGGTAACCGCGGTGAGCCTCGTCCAAGACCTCCTTTCCCTGCAGAAAAAGGTCTTTTCCAGAAGCCAACTATCCTCAACAATGTTGAGACATATGCTAATATCCCACAGATCATCCTCAATGGTGCCGAGTGGTTCGCATCAATGGGTACAGAGAAGTCAAAGGGAACTAAGGTATTCGCTCTTGGCGGTAAGATCAAGAACACCGGTCTCGTTGAAGTTCCTATGGGTACAACACTCCGCGAAGTTATCGAAGAGATCGGCGGCGGTATCCCTAACGGAAAGAAGTTCAAGGCTGCTCAGACAGGTGGTCCTTCTGGCGGATGTATCGATGCTTCCAACTTTGATATCCCGATCGACTACGATAACCTCATCGGTATCGGTTCAATGATGGGTTCAGGCGGACTTATCGTTATGGATGAAGACAACTGTATGGTTGATATCGCTAAGTTCTTCCTCGAATTCACTGTTGATGAGTCTTGCGGTAAGTGTACACCATGTCGTATCGGTACTAAGAGAATGCTCGAGATCCTCGACAAGATCACAAAGGGCAAGGGTACTCTTGAGGATCTTGATAAGCTCGAAGAGCTTGCATATCACATCAAGGCTAACTCACTCTGCGGTCTTGGTCAGACAGCTCCTAACCCTGTTCTTTCCACACTCAGATGCTTCCGTGATGAGTATATCGCTCACGTTGTTGATAAGAAGTGTCCTGCAGGCGTATGTAAGGACCTCCTCAGCTTCGAGATCGAAAAGGATAAGTGTATCGGCTGTGGTATGTGTGCTAAGCAGTGTCCTGCTTCCGCTATCACAAGAACTGATTATGTTGCTCCCGGCAAGAAGCTTGCTGCAATGGAGATCGACAAGAATAAGTGCGTAAAGTGCGGCGCTTGTATCGCAACATGTAAGTTCAAGGCAATCATCAAGAAGTAAGCGGAGGAATAGTAATGGAAAATATAACTGTTAAAATCAACGGTGTTGAATTAGAAGTACCTAAGGGCACCACTGTTCTTGAGGCTGCTCACATTGCGGGCTTTGAAATTCCTACACTTTGCTATATGAAAGAGATCAATGAGATCGGTGCCTGTCGTATCTGCGTTACTGAGGTAAACGAGGGAAGAGGCTTCCGTCTTGTTGCAGGCTGTGTATATCCATGTTCTAATAATATGGAGATCCTCACAAGCTCACCAAAGGTAATCGCTGCAAGAAAGAAGACTCTTGAGCTTATCCTTTCTACACATGACAGAAAGTGTCTCTCATGTGTAAGAAGCGGTAACTGTGAGCTTCAGAAGCTTGCTAAGGATTACGGCGTAGAAGATGCTTCTGTTTATGACGGAGCTAAGAACGAGTATGAGATAGACAATAGTGCTGCTCATATGTATCGTGATAATAATAAATGTATCCTTTGCCGCCGCTGCGTAGCTGTATGTGCTAAGACACAGGGCATCGGCGTTATCGGCGCAAACGAGAGAGGTTTCAAGACATATATCGGTTCTGCATTTGACATGGGTCTCGGCGAAACAAGCTGTGTATCCTGTGGTCAGTGTATCGCAGTATGCCCTGTTGGCGCACTCTCAGAAAAGGATTACACTAAGGAAGTTCTCGCAGCTATCGCTGATCCTGAGAAGACAGTTCTCGTTCAGACAGCTCCTGCTGTACGTGCAGGTCTCGGTGAGTGCTTCGGCAATCCTATCGGAACAAACGCAGAGGGCAAGATGGTTGCTGCTCTCAGAAGACTCGGCTTTGATAAGGTATTCGATACTGACTTCTCTGCTGATCTTACAATTATGGAAGAAGCTAACGAGTTCCTCGATCGTTTCACAAACGGCGGAACACTTCCTCTTATCACATCATGCTCACCGGGATGGGTAAAGTTCTGTGAGCACTACTACCCTGATCTTCTCGATCACCTTTCAAGCTGTAAGTCACCACAGCAGATGTTCGGTGCAACTGCTAAGACATACTATGCTCAGAAGATGGGTATTGATCCAAAGAATATCGTTATGGTATCTATCATGCCATGTACAGCTAAGAAGTTCGAGATCGGCAGACCTGATCAGAGCGCTGCAGGCGTACCTGATGTTGATTACGCTCTTACAACTCGTGAGCTTGGCAGAATGATCGAGCGTGCAGGTATCCTCTTCAACTCACTTCCTGAAGAGAAGTTCGATGATCCGCTCGGTATCTCAACAGGTGCCGGTGTTATCTTCGGTGCTACAGGCGGTGTTATGGAAGCTGCACTCAGAACAGCTGTATACACACTCACAGGTGAGAACGTAACTGATCTCCCTGAGGTTCGTGGTACAAAGGATATCAAGGAAGCAACATACAACGTTGCAGGCAACGATGTTAAGGTTATCGTTACAAGCGGTCTTGCTAATGCAAGAAAGGTTCTTGATGATATCAGAGCCGGCAAGTGCGATGCTCAGTTCGTTGAGATCATGGCTTGTCCGGGCGGCTGTGTAAACGGCGGCGGTCAGCCACAGGTTCCAATGGGCGTTAGAAACTTCGTTGACATCAGAGAAAAGAGAGCTAAGGTTCTCTATGACCTTGATAAGTCAATGCCTCTCAGACAGTCTCATGAAAACCCTGCTATCAAGAAGGTTTACGAAGAATTCTTCGAGAAGCCGGGCAGCCACAAGGCACATGAGGTTCTCCACACATCTTATGTAAAGAGAAAAGTTAACGAGATATAATGAATAGCTGAATTCATTGAGAGCGGACATAATAATGTCCGCTCTTTTTGTTGACATAAAAAGCAGAAAGTGATATAATTAAGTAAAAGAGTATAAGGGGGGCGTTTTATGGATAAGGTTTGTGAATTCTGTGCTTCTAAAGTAGTAACAGGTACTTTAACGACTCCATATGCAGTTCAGTTCTATCCTGAGGGCGAGGAGAAAAAGCTAAAACCCAAAAGAAGTCAGGTCATTTGTGATGCCTGTCCGCAGTGTGGACATATTCAGAATATCAGACTGAAAGAACCTGAGAATATCATGAAGTATCGTTATACTATCCTCGACGACTAATACCGTCAGTGATGTGATACAAGGCTTATAACTGAATGAATAAAAAAAGTCTGCATGGGCATAATATTTCCAAAGGGAGGTAATGCTCATGCAGACAAATTTTAATGAAAGTCAGACAAAGATAAATCTTATGCGAGCTTTTGCAGGTGAGTGTCAGTCACGCCAGAGGTATTACCAGGCGGCGTTAAAAGCTCAGCAGCAGAAGCTTGTGGGACTTGAGAGAATGTTTCGCTTTACCGCTGAACAGGAAGAGCGCCATGCAATGGTGTTCTGGAAGCTTATGAAGGATGCAGCAGGACAGAATATCGATATCTCAGCAGGTTTTCCTGCGGACGTTTTCGATGAGATACAGCAGCTTCTGGACGCTTCCGGAAAAGAAGAGGATAAGGAGTTCTCTGTTGTGTATCCTGACTTTGCACGTATCGCTGCAGATGAAGGCTTTACAGAAGCGGCTGCTAAATTCCGTATGATAGCAGAAATAGAAGACAGCCACAGACAGCGCTTTGACTATTATGCAAGGCTTTACCGTGAGGACAAGCTTTTCCGCAGCGATGATACTCAGCAGCGCTGGATATGCCTTAACTGCGGACATATCCACACAGGTACTGAGCCGCCTCGGAATTGTCCTGTGTGCAATGCCGAGCAGGGATACTTTATACGTGAGGCTGAAGCGGCTTTTACGTCTTGTGATATTTTAAAGAAATAGCACAGCTACTGTCAGATAATGAAAAGTCCGAGAGCAGTATTGATGACTGCTTTCGGACTATATTTTTACTCCTTTATGCGCTGTTTTTTTATTTTGTGCATGATGACTATAAACACGATTATCTCTGCAAGGAATGTGAGAAACCACGATATTGTGTATGACAGATAAAGGCTTTTTATCGAGTGATATTCAGGTATTCTGAAAACTACATATATCCAGCCGAGACGTATTCCGACAACACCGCCCACTGTTATCAGCATCGGCAGTACAGAACGTCCGAGACCTCTTATGAGACCTGTGGAAACGTCCATAAGACCGCAGAGGAAATATGGTATCATGATATACTTCATACGTACCATTCCATAGTCGATAGCATTTGCAGAGTCGGTAATGTAAATGGAAAGCAGGTCACGTCCGAAAATAAGGGCTGTAAGTCCGAGGATAAGACCTGTACAGAATACGGAAATGAGACATACCCACATTATCTTTATAATACGGTCTATCTTTCCGGCACCGTAATTCTGTCCTGTATAGTTTAGGGCGGTCTGGCTGTAGGAGTTCATTGAGGTGTAAACGAAACCCTCGATATTCTGTGCAGCCGCATTGCCTGAGTTTACGATAGGACCGAATGAGTTGATAGAGGACTGGATTATAACGTTTGAAGCCGAGAAGAGCGAACCCTGTATTCCGGCGGGAAAGCCTATCTGGAGTATTCTTTTCAGCTGTCTGCGATAGATATGGAGCTTTTTCAGCTCGAGCTTACAGGCATCATCTCTTTTCATAAGAGCACGGACTATAAGGGCGGCAGAAAGTATCTGCGATATAGTGGTAGCAAGTGCAACACCTGCAACGTCCATTTTTAATGCGATAACGAATATCAGGTTTAGTATAACGTTCAGCACCCCTGCGGCTGTGAGAAAATACAGCGGACTTTTTGTATCACCTGCGGCTCGGAGTATAGCCGAACCGAAGTTGTACAGCATACTTGCGATTGTTCCGCAGAAGTAGATGCGCATATAAGATGCGGCAAGGTGAAGCTGTTCGGTGGGCGTGTTCATAAGCCTGAGAAATGTCTCGGAAAAAAAGATACCTATAACTGTAAGTACAGCTCCGCTGATTATTGCAGTAGGTATAGCGGTATGCACTGTTCGGTGAACGTCTTCGCTTCTGCCCGAACCAATACCATGTGCAACGGTAACGCCTGCACCTACAGACAGACCAATGAACATATTTATCATCAGGTTTATTATAGCGCCTGTAGCGCCTACAGCGCCGACGGAATTGCTTCCGCAGCATTGTCCGACAACGACAAGGTCAGCCGCGTTGAAAAGAAGCTGAAGGACACCTGTCAGTATGATAGGTATGGTGTAAAAGATTATCCTGCTTATCAGAGGTCCTTCACACATATCAGAAGATTTGCTTTGCATAAAAACTCCTATCTGCCGCTGTTAAGCTGCGGCGGTAAAAAATGGCGCAAAAAAGCCCCCGAAGGGACTTTTTAATCGTTGGTGTTTTTTCTTATCCTTGCGATCTCCTGATCTTTCTTCCACAAGAAGCTGATATGTGCTTCTGTGCCGTTCTGAATACGTTTGAAGTTTTCAACGTGCTTGAATAGTATGACTAATGATACAACTGAAAGAATGGAGGTTCCGACAGGATCACCTGTCATAATGGCATAAGCCAGAGTGAAGATGAGTGAACCTGTTACAGGAACAACGCATACATAATCCAATGAGAAACCAAGAATTATCTCGAAAAGAAGCAGTATAACAAAGAGAACAGGGTTAAAGGCGAGGATAGTTCCGCCAAGTGAAGCCAGTCCCTTTCCACCGTGGAATTTCATCAGCACAGGGAAAATGTGTCCCATGATACAGCAAGCGCCTGACAGTATCTTAGCGAATTTTATCTGCGGAAACAGATAATAGGCGATAAGAGAAGCCGCGACAGCTTTTGCTATATCGAAAAGCGCAACAAAAAGACCTGCTTTTTTTCCGATAGTAATTACAGTGTTTGAAGCGCCTGCATTTCCGGATCCTCGCTGACGAATGTCAAAGCCTTTAAGCTTTGAGAGAATAAATGCAGGATTGATGTTACCGAAAAAGTAACCGATCAAAGCGCAGAGAATGATCTGCATAAATAATCCCCCCCATTGCAGAACAAGAGTATAAATGCCTTGTTAAAAAAATATCTAATAATCTCTATAGATATTATTATAATACCATATTTCCGTTGAAAAGTAAATACCCTTGAATAAATTTTTGTTCTGCATAAAAAAATTGAAAAAAGTTGTTTCGCTTTGAGTGTTATATACGATTAGGGTTAATGAAAGGGGAAAACAATGCGCATTGAAAGGAGAGATGATAATGAATGATAATGAATTGAAACAGCTTCTGAAGTCAGACCCCGAAAGGGGACAGAGAGCGTTTTACGACAGATACTTTAACTATATTTATACAGTCGTCTTTTCATATCTGAGAAATTGCGGTACGACGGAGGATATAGACGAATGTGTCGGAGATGTATTTGCGCAGTGCTTTCTGTATTTTGACAAGCAGGAGACTGTTGAAGGTAATTTAAAAGCTTTTTCGTCGGCAATTGCACGGCGCAGGGCTGTTGATACATATAGGAAACTTGCAAGTCACAGCGGAAATATTTCCATAGAGGAGTGCGAGCAGGAGCTTCGTTCAAAGGACAATGTCGAGAAAAGCACGGAAAATTCCGAGCTGAGGAAGCTTTTATACCGTACAGTTAAAGAGCTCGGTGAACCTGACAGCACCATAGTTATACAGAAATACTATTACGGCAGAAATTCAAAGGAAATCGGGGAAGTTGTAGCTATGTCGTCTGATGTTGTGAGGGCAAGGTGCAGCAGAGCGGTGAAAAAGCTTCGTGAAAAGCTTCATAAGGCAGGAATAAACGGATTGGAGGAGTGCATATGAGAGACGAACT
>SFFP01000068.1 GCA_004556875.1 Ruminococcus flavefaciens | reverse complement strand
AATAAGAAAACGGAGTGTTTTTCTATATGAGACCTATCTATGATACATGGAATTTGGGATATAAATCAATTTTCGGAGCTGTACGTCAGTTTGAGACCTGCCGCTTCACCATCAGACTTCCTAAAGACGTAAAACCTGACTTTTCTCCTGTTCTCGTACTTTTCAGAACAGGCTTCAAGGAGCGCTTTATAAGCATGAACGAAGTCACTGAGGAAGAGGACTGCTTTGCTTATACAGCTGAATACAATGCAAGATACACCGATGTGCATTACTACTATTTCTCGTATACTGAGGGCGGTATCCGACACTATATCAAGAAGATAAACGTCCATGAAGGATGTCTTGACCACGGCGATATGTTCCAGCTCACAGTTTACCGAAACACCTATGAGACACCTGAGTTTCTCAAAGGCGGTATAATGTACCAGATATTCCCTGACCGCTTCTGCAACAGCGGCAAGCCAAAGGAGAATATCCCTGAGGGACGCGTTCTCCGCGATGACTGGGGCGGTACTCCATTCTATAAGCCTGACCAGAACGGTCATGTATGGAACAACGACTATTTCGGCGGCGATTTTGCAGGTATACAGTCAAAGCTCCCATATCTCCACGATTTAGGAGTTACCTGCATCTATCTCAATCCGATTTTTGAATCCCATGAAAATCACCGATACAATACCGCCGACTATATGAAGGCTGACCCTCTTCTCGGTACTAATGACGAGTTTGAGGAGCTTTGCAAAGAGGCTGAAAAGTACGATATATCCATAATTCTCGACGGCGTATTCTCTCACACAGGCGCTGACAGCGTTTACTTCAACAAGTTCGGACGCTATCCCGAGCTGGGAGCTTTCCAGTCTAAGGAAAGCAAATACTACGACTGGTACTCCTTCATCGACTACCCCAATACATACGAATCATGGTGGGGTATCGACACTCTACCTAACGTATGTGAAAACAACGAGGACTATACCGAGTTCATCTGCGGAGATGAGGGTGTTCTCCGCTACTGGCTTGACAAGGGTGCGGCAGGATACCGACTTGACGTTGCTGACGAGCTTCCCGACCAGTTCCTCAACAACCTGAGAAAATGCGTAAAAGGCTATGACAATGAAAAAATCATAATCGGAGAGGTTTGGGAGGACGCTACCAACAAAGAGAGCTACGGCGTAAAGCGCCGCTATCTCTTAGGCGACCAGCTGGACTCTGTAATGAATTACCCGTTCCGCGAGGCTATAATCTCGTTCATGAAGGGTGGCAAGCCTATCGACTTCATCAACTCTATAATGACTATTGTCGAGAACTATCCTAAGCCTACTATAGACGTTCTTATGAACTTCGTTTCTACTCACGATATCGAACGTGCCATAAACCGCCTCGGCGGCGAAAACTGCGACGATAAGAGCAAGGACTGGATGGCTGAACGCTATCTCTCCGAGGAGCAGTACGCTCACGGAAAGGAAATGCTCAAAGCCGCAATGGCTCTGCAGTTCTTCCTGCCCGGTGTTCCAAGCATATACTACGGCGATGAGGCAGGCTTACAGGGCTATAAAGACCCGTTCAACCGCCGCTGTTACCCCTGGGGACACGAGGATAAAGAGCTTATCAACTATGTTGCCGAGCTTAGCCGCGTAAGAAAGTCTATCCCGAATATGAAGGACGGACGCATATACTTCGTCATCAACGAAAAAGAGACCCACGACAGCCGCCTTATCGGCTTTACCCGTCAGGGTCAGAAAATGGACTATATCATTTTCGTAAACAGAAGCGACGATACTGTTGAGCTTGGCAATATAAGCTCCATACTCTCGCGCTTTGAGGACTTCCAGCCATTCTACGGCGGATTTATGAACGACACTATAACTGTTAAGCCATACGGCTACACTATAATCAAGGCAAAATTCGTAAAATAAACATCAAAGAGGTGATATCCTTGAGAAGATGCGCTGTAAATGCTCCATGCAAGGTCTGAGGGAACTGCATGGAGATAAAAGCTGTTCCTGACAGCTGATATCCCTCTGACTTTGCATTTCTGACGATAATCAATATCAAAAGGAGCAAAGTCAAATGAAAACTATCAGAATATTAAAGAATTACCTCCTGTTATGGAGTACACAGTCACTTTCCGCACTGGGAAGCAGTATGACAAGCTATGCCCTTGTGCTGTGGCTTTATGAAAAAAGCGGTTCTGCACTAAAGACCGCCCTCCTCACTGTCTGCTCATATGCGCCTTATGTACTCATGAGTATCTTTGCAGGCGCACTCAGCGACAAATGGAACAAAAAATGTACTATGCTCGTCTGCGACCTGTTCGCAGCAATGACCACTGCTGCGGCTTTTCTGCTGATAAAGTCTGATACTCTTCAGCCGTGGCACTTATACGTGATAAACGCTCTCAACGGTCTTATGAACACCGTTCAGCAGCCTGCGGGCGAGGTGGCGGCAACTCAGCTGATACCAAAGGAATACTATCAGAAAACCAGCGGTCTGCGCTCGTTTTCACAGTCGCTGAATTCTCTGCTGACACCTGTGATAGCTACCATGCTGTTTACATTCGGCGGTATATCGGCAGTTATCACGACTGACCTTATCACATTTGCATTGGCATTTTCTGTATTGCTTCTGCTCATTCCTATCCCCGAACCCCAAAAAAGCAGTGAAAAGAAAGAATCTCTGCTCTCATCGGCAAGGTCGGGTCTTCACTGGCTCAAAGGCTGCAGCGTTGTGCTGAAGCTAATATTCTTCCTTGCAGGCATAAACCTCATTGCTTCGGCTTATAATGCGGCTCTTCCTGCAATGGTCCTGCCGAAAGCATCGGGCGGCGAAACTGTCCTCGGTACGGTCAATTTCTTTGCAGGAGCGGCGGCACTGGTCGGAAGCTTTATAGCTTCTCTTTCGCCTGCTCCGAAAAACCGCGTAAAAGCCATTTGTCTTGCACTGTTTTTCTCAATGAGTACAGAGAATTTCTTGCTTGCATTCAGCAATTCGCCTGTTATATGGTGCATCGGAGCTGTCTGTGGCTGGCTTTTCATACCCTATATGGGCGCAAATCTGGACGTTATACTCAGAAGCAATATTCCTGCGGAAATGCAGGGAAGAGTTTACTCATGTAGAAATACCCTGCAATTCTTTACCATACCGCTTGGATATCTGTCGGGCGGAATACTCATCGACAAGGTCTTTGAGCCTTATATGTCGGGAGTATCGGCAGATAGTCCGCTGATATCTCTCTTCGGAAGCGGGAAAGGCGCGGGAGCTTCAATGCTCTTTGCTGTTCTCGGCATTGCAGGAGTTGCAGTCTGCACCGTATTCAGTCTGATTCTGCGCAGAGAAAAAGAATAACATCAAAAAGACCCGAAAGCTGAACTTTCGGGTCTTTATTTTATATATGTGGTTTTTCTCAGAATACCATCTTAGCTTCGAGGTATGCTGCGAGGTCATCGATAGCAACTCTCTCCTGCTGCATTGTATCACGGTCACGTACTGTTACACAGTTGTCCTTTTCAAGAGTATCAAAGTCGTATGTGATGCAGAATGGTGTACCTATCTCGTCCTGACGGCGATATCTCTTACCGATAGTACCAGCCTCGTCAAAGTCTACCATGAACTTCTTTGAAAGCATATCATATACTTCCTCAGCCTTTGGTGTAAGCTTCTTAACGAGCGGAAGTACAGCAGCCTTGTAAGGTGCAAGAGCAGGGTGGAAGTGCATAACTGTTCTTGTTTCCTTCTTCTCATTACCGTTCTTGTCTGTAGAAACAAGCTCTTCTTCGTCGTAAGCCTCTGTAACGATAGAGAGGAAAAGTCTCTCTACGCCGAGTGAAGGCTCGATAACGTATGGGATATACTTCTCGTTTGTCTCAGGGTCAAAGTATTCGAGTGACTTGCCGCTTGTGTTGATGTGCTGTGTAAGGTCATAGTCTGTTCTGTCAGCAACGCCCCAAAGCTCGCCCCAGCCGAATGGGAAGAGATACTCGAAGTCTGTTGTAGCCTTTGAATAGAAGCAAAGCTCTTCCTTATCGTGGTCACGGAGACGGAGATTTTCTTCCTTGAGACCAAGTGAAAGGAGGAAGTTCTTGCAGTAGCTTCTCCAGTAATCGAACCACTCAAGGTCTGTACCCGGCTTGCAGAAGAACTCAAGCTCCATCTGCTCAAATTCACGTACACGGAAAATGAAGTTACCGGGTGTTATCTCGTTACGGAATGACTTACCTACCTGTGCAACACCGAAAGGAACCTTTTTACGTGTAGTTCTCTGGATATTAGCGAAGTTTACGAAGATACCCTGTGCTGTCTCGGGACGGAGATAAAGCTCAGACTTGCTGTCCTCAGTAACGCCCTGGAATGTCTTGAACATAAGGTTGAACTGACGGATATCTGTGAAGTTCTGCTTGCCGCAGTTAGGGCAAACGATGCCTTTTTCCTTTATGTAGTCCATCATCTGCTCATTTGACCAGCCTGCAACATTAGTGCCGTCAAAGTCCTCGATGAGGTTGTCTGCACGGTGACGAGTCTTACACTCCTTACAGTCCATAAGAGGATCTGAGAAGCCGCCGATATGACCTGAAGCTACCCATGTCTGTGGGTTCATGAGGATAGCGGAGTCAAGACCTACGTTGTACTTGTTTTCCTGCACGAATTTCTTCATCCATGCTCTCTTGATGTTGTTTTTCAGCTCAACGCCGAGAGGACCGTAGTCCCATGTATTTGCAAGACCGCCGTAGATCTCGGAGCCCGGGTATACAAAGCCCTTTGATTTACAAAGGTCAACGATCTTATCCATTACTTTTTCATTGTTTTTAAGCATAATGAGCAACCTCGCTTTTATTTATTAATAGTCACATTATATTGTACCGCATTGTCTGGAAAATGTCAAGCATTTTTAGCCTGACAGGGCAATCATTCTTATAATAAACAGCGCCGTTTCAGTCTGTGCTGATGTCGTCTTTTTTGTCAGTATCATTTATAAACTCCGCAATAATATACCTCGGACGCTGTTTGACCTCAGCGTATATCTTTCCTATGTACTCGCCTATGATACCGAGACAGAAAAGCTGCAAACCGCCTATGAGCCATATCGAACACATTGTACTTGACCAGCCGTGCTCGGAAAAGCCGCCTATCTTAGCTATAAACGCCCATATAAACGCGATTATGCTGACTGCGGACATAATAAGTCCAAGAGCGGTTATAAGCTTCAGCGGCTTTGTGCTGAATGAGGTTATGCCGTTTACGGCAAAAGCCAGCATTCTTTTCAGCGGATACTTGCTCTCGCCTGCGGCTCTCTCATGACGCTCATAGTACACCTTGCAGTTCTGAAAGCCGATAAGAGGCACCATTCCGCGGAGAAACAAGTTTACTTCCTTGAAATTTGCAAGCTCCTGTAATACTCTTTTGCTCATAAGACGAAAATCCGCATGGTTGTAAACCACGTCCGCGCCCATGATCTTCATGAATTTATAAAAACCCTCCGCTGTGGATTTCTTGAAGAAGGTATCGGTATCACGGGCACTTCTTACGCCGTAGACTACCTGATTTCCCTCATAGTATTTCTTCACCATCTCGTCGATGGTATTAATATCGTCCTGTAGGTCTGCGTCCATAGTTATGCACATATCGCAGATATCCTTTACGGTCATTAGTCCTGCAAGTACCGCATTCTGGTGACCGCTGTTGTGGGCAAGGTCGATCCCCGAAAAGAGCTTTGGCTCTTTATCGTGAAGCTCACGTATAATACCCCATGTCTGGTCGGAAGATCCGTCATTTACAAATACTATGCGGCTTTCCGAGGATATAAGTCCCGAAGATATCAGAGATGTATATTTGATTTTCAGCTGTTCCGCAGTCTCTCTGAGCACTTCCTGCTCGTTATAACACGGAACGACCATATAAAGTATTTCTGGCGACGGCATAGGAGTTTCCTTTCGATCAATAGTTTTTGAGCAAACAATAAGTAAAGTATATCACAGAGCGCGAAATATGTCAATAAATCCCTTTCTGCACTGAAAAGGGCGGCATTTAGCCGCCCTTATTATCACTTTTCTGAGTTGATAAACATATCGTATATTCTGCGGATAGCCTCAGGAAGGTCATTCTCGCTTACGCCGATGATAACATTAAGCTCGCTTGAACCCTGGTCTATGAGCTTTACGTTTATTCTTGCGTGTGCCATAGAAGCAAAGATACGTGCAACAGTACCGCGTGTATTCTTCATGCGGCGGCCAACTACAGCCAGCATTGCGATGCCGTCCTCAATTTCAAGGTGGTCAGGATTTACAGCCTTGCGAAGCTCTGCAAGCACCTTGTCACGTACAGGAGCAAGCTTCTCAGTGCTGAGAGTGATGCTCATTGTATCTATACCCGAAGGCATATGCTCAAATGAAAGACCGTTGTTGTAGAGAACTGTCAGAACCTTCATACCAAAGCCTGTTTCGTTGTTCATCATGGCTTTTTCGATATTGATAGTGCTGAAACCCTTCTTGCCTGCGATACCTGTGATAGTATGATTAAGACTTTCCTTGCTGAAGTCGTAATCGTTGCCGACTATCATTGTACCTGCGTCCTCAGGAGCATTTGTATTTCTGATATTTATCGGGATACCTGCTGAACGTACAGGGAAGATAGCGTCCTCATGGAGTACGGAAGCTCCCATGTATGCAAGCTCACGAAGCTCACGGTATGTGATGACCTCGATAACGTCAGGCTTGTCAACTATTCTTGGGTCAGCCACAAGGAAGCCTGAAACATCTGTCCAGTTTTCGTATATCTCAGCCTTTACAGCATTTGCGATGATAGAGCCTGTTACATCAGAACCGCCTCTTGAAAATGTCTTGATATAGCCCTCTGTAGTTCTTCCGTAGAAGCCGGGGATAACTGCATTGTCAAGACCATTGAGTCTCTCGCGTACAGCCTTTACTGTCTCATCAAGGAGAAGAACGCCGTTTGTATCGAATATTATAACATCTGCGGCATCAACGAAATTAAAGCCGAGATAGTTTGCAAGCACCTTACCGTTGAGGAATTCACCGCGGCTTGCGGCAAAATCCTTTGCAGGACGAGCTTTAAGCTCACTAACGATAGCGTCAAATTCGTCATCGAGAGACATATTGATGCCGAGCTCTGAGATTATGCCGTTGTAGCGGTCCTTTATCATCTGGAAATCCTTTGAGAAGTCCATTCCGCTTCCTGCAAGCTCACAGCACTTATAAAGCATATCTGTTACCTTGATATCGTCAGAAAATCTCTTTCCGGGAGCTGACGGCACAACGTATCTGCGCTTGTCATCGCTCTTGATTATAGCAGCGACCTTTCTGAACTGATTTGCGTCAGCAAGAGAGCTTCCGCCGAATTTAACAACTTTATTACTCATATATATCATCCTTCGTGACTTTGATAATTTTATAGCAATAATAATTATATGCCATTTTCGCCTTGAAATCAATTGACAGAAAGCCAAAATTAGACACAATAAAAGTTGTGTTTTTGGTGAATACGCTTGTACGCCACTGGCGGACAGTAAAAAATGAGAAAAAGCGGCGCAAATACAGGTATTTCCTGCTGTCAGGACTGCTTAAACAGCAGCATCAAGAAAGATATTGACATTAAGTTTATTATGTTGTATAATAGCATTAAAAATAATACCTTGAATGAATAAAGGAGTTTTATATGAAAAGAAGTTTATCCGTTTTTATGACAATCGTTATGCTTGTATGTACACTGTGTCTTGCAGGCTGTGACACTAAATACAAGTCGTCATTCGATGCTGTGGGATGTGTCCACAATAACACCTCAGACCACGCTATGCTGAAGTTTTCTTCATTTAAAGGAACGATGGTGTTCAAATTTGACGTAAAAGATAAGTCGTCCCTTTCATACAAGATGAAGCTTGATGAAGGAAGCGCGGATTTTTATTACGACAACGGCAGCTCAAAAAAGAAATCATGTTCAATCAATGCAGGAGCTGATTTTGACGGCGGAATTTCCAACCTGAAGGAGGGCACACTGTATGTCATTATCGAGACAAACAAGAAGTGCAAGGGCGGAGATTTTGAATTTGATATAGATTAAGTCCGCATATCAGGCTGAAAAATAAGACCCGAAAGCGTCATGCTTTCGGGTCTTTTGTTATTATTTCTTTTCATTAAAGCTTTATGGTGCCTTTGCGGTATCTTCCGAAGTATATACCGTCGTCAACGTATTTTTCCTTTTCCGACACCCACATCGGGAAAGCTCCCTTTTCAACGGCTGTCTGACCGTTGAGCATACCTGTATGGAACGATAGATGCCTGAACTGTCTCAGAACAAGCTCAATACGTGTATATCGGCAATTCTCAGGCTTTTCATACAGCATTTCGTCCGTAAGCGTGTCGATATAATCGAGAGTTTTCTTTTCTACTGCGTCAAGATAATCAAGAAGCTGCTGGTCTGAGAGTTCGACCACCGTGTGATTATCGGGATTGTCCATACCTTCCTCATGGAAAGGCGGTTCTTC
>SFFP01000067.1 GCA_004556875.1 Ruminococcus flavefaciens | reverse complement strand
AGAGGTATCCACGACAACATAATCAAATTCTGGAGAATTTACCCTGATTACATAAAAGATGCGTTCATCCGCTCATTTACCACTGGTATCAGCGATCCTACAAAGCGTATCATCGAGAATGAATGGCAGAAGCTGTTCATACGCCTGAGATCAGAGATAATACAGTGCGGCTGCGGAAGAACAAACTTCAGTTCGATGTTCATACATCAGAACGAAAAAACATTCAAATGCCCTAAGTGCGGAATGGAATTCGTTACCATCGGTTTCAGCAACCGTGATTACCGTACACCGCTCTATCTCGGCTGTAAGTTCTATACCTGCGAGATCGTTCCCGAATCCGACGACTTTACTGCCGTTGCAGGCGAGCTTGTAGAAAATAAGCTTAAACCGGGTGTACTCGGCATCAAGAATTGTTCAGACAGACA
Source organism: Ruminococcus flavefaciens (assembly GCA_004556875.1). Taxonomy (GTDB): domain Bacteria; phylum Bacillota; class Clostridia; order Oscillospirales; family Ruminococcaceae; genus Ruminococcus; species Ruminococcus flavefaciens_S. Next base: position 8,182 of record SFFP01000067.1, on the reverse strand, counting down.
GTGGAAGGCAAAAATGCCGGACGGAGTATTCTACGATATCGCTCCAGGAAAAGGCTTCCCTGTATGGCAGGGGCTTGAGATCGATTTCGGCGAAGTAAAAGCACAGATCTAACCTGCTGTTTCAAAAGCAGTATTACTGAAAGGATGTATGTAAATTATGAGCAATGAACATTTTACAGAACCGGAAGTGAACGAGAATCAGAACGTTTCTCCTCTGGACGATTTCGATAACGCAGAAACAGTTTCTTCTGCAGCTTCTTCAGCTCCCGTATCCGACAACAGCATTCTCGATTTTGATGATGATCCGCTCAGCGCTACAAGCGTTTCCAAAAAGAGTCTCGTTATATTCTTCCTCATCGACACTTCAGGAAGTATGAAGGGCAAGAAGATGGGCGAGCTCAATACAGTAATGGAAGAGCTTATACCTGAGATAAGAAGAGTCGGCGAAGCTGATACAGACGTAAAGGTAGCAGTTCTTACATTCTCTACAGAGGTAAGATGGATGTATTCCAATCCTATCCCGATAGAGGACTTTGAATGGGCAAGACTCCGTGCAAGCGGCGTTACAAGCATGGGCGCAGCTTTCAAGGAGCTTAATCACAGAATGTCAAGAAACAGCTTCCTCAATTCACCTTCATTATCATTCGCTCCTGTTATATTCCTTATGACAGACGGATATCCGTCAGATGACTATAAGGAAGGCCTCAGAGAGCTTCAGACAAACAGCTGGTACAAGTTCGGCCTTAAAGCTGCTCTCGGTATCGGTCAGGAAGCAAATGACAATATCCTTGCAGAGTTCACAGGCTCTAAGGACACAGTTGTTCACGCTTATTCAGGCGGACAGCTCGCTCAGATGATCAAGATCATCGCTGTAACATCTTCACAGATCGGAAGTAAGAGTATGACACTCTCAGACGATACAAGCCATGAGATCGGCGAAGAAGATGTATTTGCCGCTAAACAGAAACTCCTCGGTCAGCAGATCCAGGAGCTTGTAAGCACCCAGACCGATGGAGATGACGTCCCCTTCGATACAGGCTGGTAATATCAGGAAAATTTCGGGAGGAGGACGGAAAAAATATGTTCAATGGCTTCAACCACTCGGTCATGGGCGCAAGCCACGAAAAGACCAATCTGGTTTGTCAGGACAGCTCTGCTTTTAAAGTCGGCGATCACTACGCCATAGCTGTAGTTGCCGACGGTCACGGAAGCAAAAAGCATTTCAGAAGCCACCTCGGTTCTAAATTCGCTGTTGAGGCTACTATTGAGGCTATAGACCGCTTTTACGAAGACCGTGAGGCTCTGGAAGCAAACCTTCCAGCTAATCATAAACTTATTATAAAAAATATAGAAAAGCAGATCATTTCAAACTGGAATATGAAGGTCGAAAAGCATCTGGCTGAAACCCCTGTAACCGACGAGGAGAAAAGCAACTTCAAACCCGAAGAGTTTGAGGCTATCCTGCCCGAGTCATATTATGGCACGACACTCGTTGCAGGCATTTCAGGTGATAATTATACCTTCGGTGTACAGATAGGCGACGGAAGTCTCGTTGCTCTCTTTGAGGACGGAAAAGCCGTTATGCCTATGGAGTATAACGAATCAGCGCCTGCTAACGTTACGGCTTCGGTATGCAATTCCAATGCTGCTTCCTTGTTCAGCAGCTTCTATGCTCCTAACAAGAAGCTCATCGCCCTTTATGGTTCTACCGATGGATTGTATACTTCCTTCGGCAGCGAGCACGACTTCCTTGATTATCATACCATAATCACAAGCCAGCTCGTAAACCTCGAAACCTTCAAAAACATCATAATAAACAATCTCAGCAAAAGATCACATTTCGGAACAGAGGACGATATATCTCTCTCTTGTATCTATAATGAAGATCTTCTTAAAGACAGGATCGACCTTGTAAATAAAAGAGTCGAGGAAAATAAAAAAGCTGCTGCACAAAGAAAAGCGGCTATGCTTGAGAAAAAAGTATGACATAATGGTACTTTAACGCAGATGTGCGTTTAATAAATCTTAGAAAAGTGGTGTTTGTTATGGAAATTAGCTCTCTCTACAATACAGCCAAGAATTTTGCGGAAACTTTAAAAGAAAAAAGACCTGAGCTTGCAACATATGATGCTTGCCTGTGTCTTATAATCGCTGATTCGGGTGATATCTATTCGGGAGTTTCTACTGTTTCGATCAATGAAGGTTCTGTAGAAGATGTCCCCGCAGAAAGAGTAGCAGTAATGTCAATTATTACTGCTAAACACGTTATCGCTAAACAGATGATCGTCATCTCACTTGACGATTACAGCTATTTCAAGCCTGAAGACGAAGCTCTGTCTCTTCTCGTTAATTCAAGCGTCGACAACAGCAGCTGTAAGGTAGTTCTTTCTCCTGATGAGGAAGTTGCCGCAGCTACTCTCGCACCTGCATCAGCAGCTCCTGATTTTCTCAGCGGCTATGATGAGCTTGGTGCTCCCGCTGATTTTGCAAATAACGTAGATGTTGATTCTGCTAATCCTTTCAATGCAGAGGACGGCAATCAGGACGATGCTGCAAACTCACTCTATGAGCATCCTGAGGAGGCTCAGCAGATGGGTGCAAGCGGTTTCCCGAATGTTTACGGTCAGCAGGGTTATCCTCAGCAGCAGGGTTATCCTCAGCAGCAGGGCTATCCACAGCAGGGCGGCTATCCTCAGCAAGGTTACCCACAGCAGGGCGGCTATCCTCAGCAGGGTTATCCTCAGCAGGGCGGCTATCCTCAGCAGGGTTATCCGCAGCAGGGCGGCTATCCTCAGCAGCAGGGGTACCCACAGCAGGGCGGCTATCCTCAGCAGGGTTATCCACAGCAGGGCGGCTATCCTCAGCAGGGATTCCCTCAGCCTAATCCGTATGGCGGCGGTATGCCGAATTCAATGTATCAGCAGAATATGAATGCTGCTCCTTACAGACAGGGTTATACAGGTCCTTCTGTTCACGGCGGCAGCGCTACTATGAGAAGTCTCTATCAGCAGCAGCCACAGCAGAGCGTAAGTGTTACTCTTACCTCTAAGCCAAACGGCGAAAACGCTTTCAGAAAGAGACTCAACAGTTTCCTTGACGATGATGATGATACAAGTACAGGCGGCGGCGACAGCAGCACAGGCGATAGTATGTCAAAAGAGGATATGCTTAAGCAGGCTAAAGACAGAAAAAAAGTCGCAAAAGCTAATCTGAACTTCAAAAAGAAGCTCTGATAGTTTAGTTTTCAATGGTTTTATCCTAAGTGATATTAAACTAAAGGAACACTATCATTTAGTACATAAATAAATTAAGTTAAGTATTGCATTTTTTGTCTTTTTGTGCTATAATGAATTTTATGGAGTCATTATATGATTTTTATATCATGTCGATACCTGTATTTTGTGTGTAAATATACAGTTAATATTTCGCGTTAAGGAAAGGGATAGCTATGAATTACTTGCTCAATATTGATGAAGCGATAGACCGTAAATTTCTCGTTACCAAAGCTATGAGGGGTCAGGCTGAGGTTGGAACTATTATCCACGTCATGGATGCCGAACAGCAGGGCGCGGCTGTGATCGTTTATTACCGCGTTACAAGATATAACGAGAAATTCCATGATTATCAGGACTATACGGCTAAGTTTGAAAACCTCGCCGCATTTTGTAAATGGGCACAGCCTGATAACTTTATTGCCCGTAATTATGAGTGCTTTAGTTTAAGAGATATACAGCATTACATCAAGATCAAGAACAGAAGCTTTACTTCTTTCTGTCTCCCGATCATTGCTATTGCTGCTATCCTTATCTGGATAGTTGCACTCGTCTTTGTGAAGGGCGTTGTAGGAATAATCATTGGTGCTCTCCTCACCGTTGTTGTAATTATTGCAGCCTTTGCACTGCTCAAGTTACAGAAAAAGAAGGAGAAAATGCGCTTGTATCGAAAGGTCAGCGCGGGTTGGGGCGTAGTTTTTGAGTAACTCCCCCTGCATAATCAACTGTTAATCAAGCTTCATCACTAAAACCTTATTATTATGCACTTCCCCCCTATAACAGTCTATCAACAGAAATAATGCCCCTTAAAGGTGCGGACAAGTTTACCGCAAGCCTTTAAGGGGCGTTTTGATTTATATTCTTACCTTTTGTCCGTCATGGAGCTTTTTTGATGAAGCTATGACAACTTTTCCATCAGGCGGAAATCCCGAATTGTCAACGCCTGCCTCAGTATTACTACTGTCTCTCACCGATACGGAATACTTCCTTACGCTGTATTCTTTTCCAAAAAATCCCTCGCTCTCTTCGATAACGAAGATATCTCCTCGTTCTTCTCCTGTAGTAAAGTTAATTGCGCTGAACGGTACACAGCAGTATACCTCGTCAGATAGCGCACTGCCCTTGAGATTGCCTATCTCGCCTGCTTTGAGTTCCTTATTGTCAACCGTCAGCTCTGCCGTATATCCGCTGCCGTCAGGAGTCTTTGCAATGCGCTTGACCTTACAGCCTTCAACGGTCAGCTTGTTGTTTCTGAATTTCAGCTTGTAGACATCGCCTACCGACATTGCACGCAGCGCTATGTCGTCCATTTCAGCTCTGAAAATTAACCCATCGGATATATCAGATACCAAAAATGAAGCGCCTTCGCCGGTAAATCCCCCTGTGAACACATTCTTTGCTGTAATAACACCCTCAGACGGACTATATATATTGCCTTTATTTTCATCGGCTTTTCTTAGCGCTTCAAGCTTTTCCTGCTTTTCAATGAGCGCAAAGCTGATATCAGGTTCACTGTTTATAAGAACCGCCGCACCGTCACTTGTCACATCGCCTGCCCTCACAGTAACACCTGTGACCACTCCTGTCCAATCGCTGTATACAGCGCCGTCATTATTGTATATATCTATATACCGCTCTATCTCGCGCTGTTTAGCTTCAATTGACTTGGTCAAGGCCTCTGCTGAACGCTGGTCCTCGTTCTCATAAAAGCCGTCACGAGTCATGATATCTGCATCTATATCGTTCTGCATGGTCTCAATGCGCCTGCCAAGATAATCGCTGTCAAGCCTCAAAAGCAGCTGACCTGCACTTACGCTGTCGCCTGCTTTGACACATACCTCAGATACCCTCAGTCCTGATTCGGTGAATACAGGTTTGTTTCCGTCGGGGGAATACGCAGAAGCCGAATCAAGCTCTTCTGATATCTCTTTTTCAAGCAGCGCAGCCTTTTTGTGAAGAAACTCCCTGTCCAGCTTCATTATGAGCTGGTTTTTTATTACCTTGTCACCCTCTTCCACCATTACTTCAGCCGCTCTGAGTCCTTCAGGAATAAATACAGGCTGCTGCTTTAAGGCTTCGGTGACTCCGTTAAGTTCATATTCATGCGGAATGCTGTGATTTTTTATCTGTGTGACTCTTACCCGCGGCATACACTCGGTATAAAACATACGCGAAACAAAAGTCATTATGAGCATCACTGCAAGAAATATTATGAAATACTTTATTGCTTTCTTTTTTATTTTATCTTTCATTATTCTACTCCTTGAGTGCAGATGCGATTATTCCCTGTTCAAGCTCCTCCTGCCCGATAATAAATACGAATGCCGCAGGGATAAGCGTTACTATCGCCGCAGCAAGCATCATTTCGCCCTTATCTGCACTCAGCATGGGCAGGTACAGCGACAGCGGAAACAGCCGCTTATTTTTCAGAAATGTCAGCGGCTGCTCCACCATGTTCCAAAGGTCAAGAAAACTCAGGACTATACAGGCAAGTATCCCCGATCTTCCCAACGGAAGTCCTATATATCTCAGGACCTGCCATTCATTCGCGCCGTCTATCTTTGCAGAGTCCGCAACATCACGGGGGATATCCGCAAATCCGCGATAAATGAGAAATACAGGAAATGTGGAAAATATTGCAGGAAGTATCACTGCAAGCCGCGTGTTCATCAGCTTCATGCCGTCTATGACAAGATACTGAGAAAGCATCGTCACCTGAAAGGGTATCAGCATGAATATTACGTATATATCAAACAGCAGCTTTTTCCATTTAAATCGAAATCGCGCAAATGCCCACGCCGCAGGTACGGCTGTTAAGGTCTGAAACAAGAGTATAGTGCCTGTAATGAACAGAGAATTCCAGAATACCTTGTAAAAATCGGGAGAATAAATCAAAAGCTCCTTGAAATTCTCCAGTGTGGGAAACTGAGCTATATAATCTATCTCTGAATACTTCCCATTGAAATTCATAAGCGGACCTAAGGTCTTTGCAAGCTCGTCAGAAGCCTGCAAAGGAAGTATCACTGCAAGGAATACAGGAAATATCACAACAGCACATATTACTGCCATCAGCACATATACAGGCAGCGTTTTCAGTCTTTTTATCATGCCTGTTCCTCCTTGTCCCACGCTTTGCGGAGAATTGCTATGGCGCAGAGAATAACTGCAAATACTACCGCTGCCGCTGCTGCCATTTTGTCCAGATCCATGTTAACGAACCAGTTATTGAAAAGATGCTGCAAAAGGTAGATATGCTGATCGGGATATGCTCCTGCCACAAGGTATGCCTCACGGAATACCTTGAATGAGTTGAGAAATGAGATTATTGTTATGGTGTAGAGCGTAGGCTTCAGCTCGGGCAGTATTATGCGGAAAAGTATCTGCCTCTCATTTGCGCCGTCTACCCTTGCCGCATCTGTTACAGCAGTCGAAACACTCATTATCCCTGTTAGCCACAAAAGAACCGTATACCCCATATTTTTCCAGATATAGCTCCCCACAAGCACCCAGAATGACGCAGATGAGCCTAAAAAGCTTACGGCGCTGTGTCCGTGAGACGTGATGATATTGTTTATATAGCCTGTTTCGCTGAAAAGTATCTGCCATATGAGCACAAGTGCAGCGGTAGGAACTGCCAGCGGAAACAGAAGTACAGTTTTTATCAGCTTGATGTATTTCAGCCTGCTTAGGGCGTATGCCGCCAGAAATGAGCTTATTATGAGCATGGGCAGACATACTCCCACAAACAGCGCCGTATTTTTTACCGCAAGCTGAAAAGCTTCGTTATGAAATGCGGCTTTATAGTTATCAAAACCTGCGAACTCACCTGTTACCGCAGTGCAGAACGACCTGCGGAGCGAGTCCGCAAAGGGGACGAGCGTAAATACGATCACCCCTGCAAAACTCGGCAGCAGAAACGGCAGATATCCCAATTGCTTGCCTGAAAACAGCCTTTTAATCATAGCTTACTCTTTCATTTTAAGTTCAAGCTGCTTTACAGTTTCGTCCGCAGCCTGTTCAGGTGTCAGCGCACCGTCCATGCACTTCTTCGCCGCTGTTTCAATAATATCTCTTACAGAATACGGTATGAAAACAGCTTCATCAAGAGATTTTATATGCTCATCGAATTTGCTTATATCATCATTTGTCAGAGGTTTTGCCTCTATTTCTATCGTTTCTTCTTCGCCCTCATAGTATGAGTCGAATGAAAAGGCATAATCGCTCTTTTTATACTCGTCATACAGCCATTTTATCGCCTTTAAGTTTACGGGGAAGCCTGCACCCTGATCTATTCTCTGTAACTTTTCTCCAAGTGAGTATTTTATAAAGTTAAGTGCTTCTTCGTGATTTTTACCTGCTGAGGCAACTGCTATGTTGCACTCAGGAATAAAGCTCTTGTCTTTGCCGTCAAAGCCATATTTGAAATTCGTTTCTACGCCGTTCTTTGCACCTATCTGAGAAAGAACCACATAAAGATCGCAATCAAATGAGTTCAGCGTATCCATAGCAATGGAATATCTGCTGCTTCTATTATGAATAAATCTCGATGCGAACCAATATTCAGTCGGCAAATATTCAATATTATTTCCAAATGAAGAGTGTGAGACTGCGGTCTCGCTCTTAGACTTTTCATTAGTGTTTATCTTTTCACAGCTGTCAAAGTATTTCTCAAAAGCCGCCTTGTCGGGAGCTCCGCTGAGAAGAGTTTTTCTGTCGTATATAAGACCCATTCGTGTAGTGTCAGTAGGCTCAAATGAGTCAGTAATGGTATAATTCGGGTCATGCTCTTTTCGATACTCAACACAGAGGTCTGCTATATCATTAAAGCTTTTCAGCTTTTCAAGGTCGTTCTTCTCCGCACCTATTACAGGTATGCGGAAGTTGCAGGCAACGCTGTAGAGCTTATCATC
>SFFP01000066.1 GCA_004556875.1 Ruminococcus flavefaciens | reverse complement strand
TGACAGGAACAGCTGTAAAAAGCATTGAAGCCGCCATTACAGCTGTGTATAATTGTTTTTTCATATGCAACCTCCTTTATACAGAAAAATCGTATCGTTCTATAATGCTGTTATTAAAATTATAGCATATAGGTATGAATTTTTCATCGTTTTTTATGTATTGGCTGTTATTATTATTAAACATGAGATTTTTCTTCACATATGTCCCGACAGGCATATTGATATTTCGAAACTTTTATGTTAAAAGCGGCGTGCCGCCGCCCCATTTTTTTGCGTTAAAGATAAAAAAACGGCGTTCAACATTCGGTCAGCTTTCACGATACTTCAAGATACAGAAAGATAGGATAACCACAGATCTTCGTATATTTCAGACGGTTTCCTGCTGCCGCAGGTATCCGGAGTCTGATAGGTCTGTCAAGCTCAGATCAAGGACTTGGATAGCAGACTTTTGGTGGGCTTCGGACGATACGGCACACGCCTTGACTTCATCGTAATTATCCCTTTCTTCTGTTGACAGGCAGTGATTAATAGTATTACTTCATATAGGATCTCTTTGCTTTCAGGCTCATACATAAGAAAATCTTATCATTAATCGCTGAAATCCAGATTGATTTATTCAAAAAACTGTGGTAGAATAGCATTATAAATCGATCACGGAGGTAATCATTATGGCTAACATACTTATTGTTTACTATTCCCGCAAGGGTGAAAACTACTGGAACGGCGGTCTGAAAACTATCGCAAAGGGCAACACTGAGAGAGTTGCTGAGTTCATTCAGAACGCAGTGGGCGGTGATCTATTTGAGGTCGATACCGTCAAGCCCTACTCCAAAAGCTATATGACTTGTATCGAGGAGGCAAAGCAGGAACTGCGTGCTAAGGCTCGTCCTGAGATCAAGGCTTATCCCGACAACTTTGAGGACTACGACACCATTTTCGTAGGCTATCCCAACTGGTGGGGAACGATGCCCATGTGTATGTTTACTCTGCTTGAAAAGTACGATCTGTCGGGCAAAACGATCATTCCGTTCTGCACCAATGAGGGCAGCGGTATGGGTTCAAGCGAGCGTGACCTGAAAAATCTCTGCAAGGGTGCAACCGTCAAGGCTGGGCTTTCGGTTCACGGTGCAGAGGCTGCCGAGTCGGAAAGCATAGTTGCTGCGTGGGCAAAGAAAAGCGTATGACTGACAAGGAACAGATCATTCATCTCTACCATGAGATGTACACCGCTATGGTGAACAAGGACAAGGCAGAGCTTGAGCGTGTCCACGATGACAGCTTTGTACTTGTTCACATGACGGGTATGCGGCAGCCGAAAGAGGTTTACATCAGCTCGATCATGGACGGTACGTTGAATTATTATTCTGCAAGTCATGAGGATATGCAGGTGGAAGTCAAGGACAATACTGCTGTACTGGTAGGCAGAAGCCGTGTTACTGCAGCTGTGTTCGGCGGCGGAAAACATACATGGCGGTTACAGCTTCGGTTTCAGCTTGTGAAGAAAAAAGGTGAATGGCGCTTTTCAATGGCAAGCGCCTCGACCTATTAAGGAGTATTTATGGAGTGTAATGAGATAATTGTGGATATGAGAGAGCTTTCGGCAGAAGACCGTGAGAAAGGCAGAAAAATAACAGAGCTTCTTTTCAAGCTGAATCATACAATGCCAATGTCTGCGGAATATAATGCTGTTCTGAAGGAGCTTTTTGGTGATAATATAGGGACAGGAACGTATATCGCAGCTCCGCTGAATGGCGCGGCACTTGACAAGGTGAAGATCGGTAACAATGTCTTTATCAACTCTAATCTTCTTGCAATGGCAAGGGGCGGTATCACCATTGAAGACGATGTGCAGATCGCAGGAAATGTGTCTCTGCTGACCAACAACCACGATCCCTATGACAGAATGATCCTGCCCTGCAAGCCCATTCTGATAAAGAAAGGTGCTTGGATAGGCGCAAATGTGGTGGTGCTTCGTGGTATCTCTATCGGAAAACACGCTATCGTCGGTGCAGGCTCAGTTGTGACAAAAGATGTGCCCGACTACGCTGTTGTGGTAGGTAATCCGGCGAAGGTCGTAAAAATGCTTGATCCTGAAAAATTCGACTGAAAGCGGTGATAAAATGCTGAAACAGATACGCTATTTTCAGTCGGTGGTGCGGCTCGGCAGCTTCACCGCTGCTGCAGAGGAGCATTTTATCTCCCAGTCAGCTATTTCACAGCAGATCAAGGCACTGGAGAAAGAACTCGGTGTGCCGCTGCTCGAACGCAAAAAGCGCAGCTTTACGCTGACTCCCGCAGGCGAGTTTTTCTACAAGAAAAGCCTTGTTCTCGTGGCGGATTATGATAATATGGTGCATGAGCTGCAAAAGGTTTCGGGCAATAACGGCGAACTGCTGAAAGTCGGACTGCTCAAAGGCTACAGCGGCAAGGAGTTCAACAGCGCTGTGTCTGAATTTACGGTGCAGTATCCTGATGTGACGGTAGAGGTCACACACGGAAATCATGATGCGCTTTACGCCCTCCTGCGCAACGGCGAGCTTGATATTGTCCTCAACGACCAGCGCAGAGCCTTCTCGGACGAGTATGTGAACATCGTGCTTGACATTCGGGAATATTATGCGGAAATATCTGCAAATTCTCCCCTCGCTCAGCTTGACGAGGTTGAAATTTCTGACCTCAAAAACACACCGCTGATACTTCTTTCCTCGCCCGACCAGCAGGAAACGGAGCGCAGCTTTTATGCGAATGACTTAGGCTTTCAGAGCGAGATATACTTCACTGAATATATCGACGATGCGCTGATGCAGGTCATTCAGGGCAAGGGTTTTATGCCCATAGAAGGCAGCGGAGATGCAGTGCAGACCACCACAAAAGCAGTGCGCCTTCTGCGAAACGGCAAGCCTATCATCAGGCGGTACTGTGCGTTTATGAAAACCGACAATTCCAAGAAGCATACCAATGAGTTTATCGAAATTCTGAAAAATCAATTTTGAAAATCGGGAGGATAAAATATGGAATACGAAAACGGCTATGTATATGAGCTTATGGACAAGGGCGGTCCGACGAAAGTGACCGAGCCTTATTTCAAAGAAGCAGTTGATGAAATGATGAGAGCAAGAACGCTGTGTGCAAAGGCAAATGCAGTTCTTCCCGATGATCCGTCATATGTAGGCTATCTTGAAGAACTATTTGACCGCAAGCTGGACGATGTCAGGATACTCACACCGTTCACCTGTGATTTCGGAAACCGTGTGAAATTCGGCAAGGGCGTATTTATCAATCACTCCGCTATTCTTTCTGCGTCGGGCGGTATCGAGTTTGAGGACGGCGTTATGGCTGCACCGGGGCTGAGGATAGCTACGATCAATCATGATATGTACGACCGCCACACCACCTACACATACGGCAAAGTCACGGTCAGGAAAAATGCGTGGCTCGGTATGGGCTGTACGATCTGTCCGGGCGTGACCATCGGCAAATATGCTGTTGTTGCGGCAGGGGCAGTTGTCACAAAGGACGTTCCCGATCATGCGGTAGTCGGCGGTGTTCCTGCAAAGATCATCAAGATGCTTGATCCTGAGCAGATGAAAGACTAAGGAGTGATTAATATGAAGCATAAGATATCTGTTATTGCATCTGCACTGTTCATGGCTCTGACCATGACTGCCTGCGGCAGCGGAGAGCCTGCCTCTGCCCCAAGTGTTACTGACAGCGATAAGGCAGCAGTGCAGGAAAAGCTTAACAAGAAGGATAGCAATACCGAAACAACTTCGGAGAAAGCAGAGAATACTTCCGCAGAAAGCGAAGAGGTCACAGATGCAACACCGTCGGAAAACGAGCCTGCGTCTGACGGCAAAAATATCCTCGTTGCGTACTTTTCCAGAGCCGATGAGAATTACAACGTCGGCACGGTAGATGTGGGCAATACACAGATCGTGGCAGAGTATATCGCAGATGAAGTCGGTGCGGACAGCTTTCATATCGAGACAGTCACGCCCTATCCTGCGGACTATGATGACTGCTGCGATGTGGCAAAGCAGGAGCTTGCCGACAAAGCCCGACCTGAAATTCAGGGCGGTGTAGAGAATATGGAGCAGTATGACATCGTGTTCCTCGGCTATCCGATCTGGTGGGGCGATATGCCGATGGCGGTCTATACCTTCATGGACAGCTACGATTTCTCCGACAAGGTGGTTATTCCGTTCAACACCCACGAAGGCAGCGGTGAATCAGGAACTTATTCTGCGATCGGAAGCTATCTGCCGAATGCACAGGTGCTTGAAGGTATGGCGATTCAAGGCAAGACTGCACAGGAGTTCAGCTCTGATACACAGCAGTCTGTCCGTGACTGGCTTGACGGGCTGGGTTTCTGATATGAAAATGAAGATAAAAACAGCCGCTGACATTCTGATGACAGCGGCTCTGCCTGTTCTCATGTGCTATTCTATCGTGGGAGAAACGGCACATGAAGTGATCGGAATTGCGATGTTCGGTCTGTTCATCGCACATCATATCATGAACTTCGGCTGGATAATGTCACTTTTCAAGGGGAAATATGACCTTCGCAGGAGCGTGAACACTGCTGTCAATGCGCTTGTGTTCCTGTGTATGATCGGACTAATGTACAGCGGTATCGTGATCTCAAAACACATTTTCACCTTTGTGAACATCGGCGGAGCAATGACCGCAAGAACAATACATATGCTGTGCGCCTACTGGGGATTTGTGCTGATGAGCGTTCATCTCGGTATGCATATTTCGCAGATGGCAGCTCGAATGAAGCTGAAAAACAAGGCACTGATATGGTCACTTCGTATCGTTTTCGGGATAATCGGTGCAGTCGGAGTATATGAGTTCATCTCGCTGAAATTTGCAGACTATATGTTTGGCAAGGTGCAGTTCGTATTTATCGACACGTCTGCTTCGGCGGTGCTGACAACATTACAATACCTGTCTGTCATGGTACTTTTTGCCTATGTCGGATATACCCTGCAAATGCTTTTAAAACGAAATAATAAAACGGCGGTTCAATGATGAATCGCCGTTTTGTTTCGTTGATCGTATAAGATAAAAAAACGGCAGATATTTCTCCGCGTCTGTTGCTATTTCCGAGCTTTTATGTTAAAATAGTATCATCATTATCAAGGAGATGTCATCATGGCAGAAAAATCTGAAAAGGCTGTAAAAAACCACAAAAGCTTCTACAGCTGTTCGGCTTCGGTACTCTGTGCTTTTGCTGAGGACGCAGGCATGACGGAGCAGGAAGCTAAGGCGGCTGCAAGTCCGTTTGCAGGAGGAAGAATGGGAAAATGCGGAGCTGTTATGGCTGCGGAATACGTTCTTGCAAGAAAATACGGCGAAGACTCCCCCGAAATATCCGAATTTGAAAGAAAATTCACTGAAATGAACAAATCCGTCATGTGCCGTGAGCTTCGCGGAGGTCTGCGCACCTGCAGAGGCTGTGTGACAGATTCCGCTGAAATTCTCGAAGCAATGCTGGAAAACAATGAATGATACATGAAAAAACGACTTCCGCAATATCCGCAAAAGTCGTTTTTCTTGTATATGTTGTATGTTGTATGGCAAACTTAATGTATATTTTAGGAGGTTATACATTCAATGTTTTCAGCTTTATCACTTAATTGCAGCAAATGCGTCATCCAATGCTGCAATAAGGTCGTCTATATATTCTGTACCGATAGACAGACGGATAGTGTTAGGCTTGATGCCCTGTTCAGCAAGCTCCTCTGTTGTGAGCTGTGAATGTGTTGTGGAAGCAGGATGAATGACAAGGGACTTCACGTCTGCAACGTTTGCAAGGAGAGAGAATATTGCAAGATTATCAATGAATTTCTTAGCATCGTCCTCAGTTCCCTTTATATCAAAGGTGAAGATGCTGCCGCCGCCGTTAGGAAAATACTTCTTGTATATCTCATGGCTCGGCTCTGTCTCAAGCGAAGGATGGTGCACCGCTTCCACCTGTGGGTGATTTGCGAGGTATTCCACTATTTTCTGCGAATTTGAGGTATGACGCTCTACTCGCAGTGAAAGCGTTTCAAGTCCCTGTAAGAAGATGAAAGCATGGAATGGTGAAAGCGTTGCACCTGTATCACGAAGCAGTATTGCTCTGATATATGTTACGAATGCAGCCGCACCTACTGCTGCTGTGAAGCTTACGCCGTGATAGCTTGGATTAGGCTCTGATACCCACGGATATCTGCCTGATGCCGCCCAGTCAAAGTTTCCGCTGTCAACGATAACGCCGCCGATAGCTGTACCGTGACCGCCTATGAACTTAGTTGCGGAATGTACAACGATATCTGCTCCGTACTCTATAGGACGTACAAGGAACGGTGTAGCAAAGGTATTGTCCACAACCAGCGGTATACCGTGTGCATGAGCGATCTTTGCGATCTTTTCTATATCAATTGCGTTGGAATTCGGATTACCGAGAGTTTCGATATAAAGTGCCTTTGTGTTCTCATCAATGGCAGCCTCGAAGTCTCCGTCAACGCTTGGATCAACGAATTTTGTTGTTATTCCGTAAAGCGGAAGTGTATGTGCCAGCAGATTATATGTGCCGCCATAGATAGTCTTTGAAGCTACGATGTTCTCGCCTGCCTTTGCAAGTGCCTGTATTGTATAAGTAATAGCAGCTGCACCCGAAGCCAGTGCAAGACCAGCAACGCCGCCCTCAAGTGCGGCAATTCTCTTTTCAAAAACGTCCTGTGTGGAGTTTGTGAGTCTGCCGTAGATATTTCCTGCATCCTTCAGTCCGAAGCGGTCTGCGGCGTGCTGTGAATTATGGAAAACGTAAGATGTAGTCGCGTAGATCGGTACTGCTCTTGCGTCTGTTGCGGGATCAGCTTGCTCCTGTCCTACGTGAAGCTGAAGTGTTTCAAAATGTAATTTATTATTAGACATGGTAATTTCCTCCTGATAAATGAAAGTATTTATAATGATCTTGTATGCGTCCTGTTTTCAGCGACATCGCTGTGACAGGTACATTCGGTCTGTTCCTTTCACAATGGAACGGAGATTATCAATGGTATTCGATCTGTTAATTTTCATCTTTACCGCCCCTTTCGTTTGGTATGTTTATATTATACATCGAATTACTATGATTGTCCAATTCAAAAAAGTCATAGTGAGTTATAGATTTTATCTATAACTCAGATACTTGAAATATTTTATCCGCCGTGATATACTTAGTATATTAATAGGATTAATAAGATTTAAGGAGATGATAATATATGAAAATATCAGCAAAGGTCGAGTGCGGTAATATAGCTCTCGTTGACATTGCCGTCAATTCCGCAAACGGCAACATAGTAAAAGTAGCCTCTATTTCAAAAAGAAACAATATATCTGCAAAATATCTTGAACAAATATTTCCCCTGCTCCGTCAGACAGGCATCATCAACAGCGTTAAGGGTGCAAGCGGCGGCTATGTGCTCTCACGTCCTTCCTCTGAGATCACTCTCAAGGAAATAGTAAATGCTCTTGACAACACTATTCTTTCAAATAATTCTTTCAGCGAAAAGCTCATGCCTGCGGTCACAGAAGCTATCTCAATGTGTCTGTGGGAGCCTTTTACAGATTATATGCAGAAGTTTTCCGAGAATCTGACTCTGAAAACTATAAGCGATAAGTTCAGCGAGATACAGGATCAGCTCACAGAAGAGCCTATGTATTATATATGATACTCTTTTCTTGACAGCTCAGAAAAAAATGGTATAATTGTAAGCAGAAACACTATTTGTTATGCAGGAGGAAATACCATGAGTTATAAATTCTATGGCTGGGAAAACGCTGATGTCCCTGCCGTCAATGATGAATATAAGGGTATCAATGACCCGAAACAGCTCTATGACGCGCTCTGCAAAGTATGGTGCAGATATACCTGTGCTCCGCGTCTGAGAGAAAAGTGGAGTTGTGATAATCCCACTCTCGGACAGTGCTCGATCACAGCTTTTCTTGCGCAGGATATCTTCGGCGGCAAGGTATACGGAGTCCTTCGCCCCGGCGGAAATTATCACTGCTATAATGTTGTCGGAGATGTGGTTTTCGACCTTACAAGCGAGCAGTTCGGCGATGAAAAGCTCAGCTATGTCAACAACTGTGAGCAGTTCAGAGAAGTTCATTTTGCAAAGACTGAAAAGCTTGAAAGATACGAATATCTGCGTTCTGAGCTGAAAAAACTGCTGTGATCTGCGGCAGTGAAGATATGCCATATCAGAAAAATACTATATCTTAAAGACCTCCTATAGCACTGCCGCAGGAGGCCTTTTCCATAAAAAGATGATATGACCCGTATCAGTCCTCTTGAAGATACAGCGAAATCAAGCCTATTGCAGGACATATACCGACAATTTGCCTCAAAAAATTTTTTTCAGAAAAGTGTCTGATTAAGATAGGCTTATCCGATTATATTAACAGAAGCGTTCATCAGCTTCAGTGATCTGATATCCTCCGAAACTTTCTGCAGATCCTCCCCCCATCACTCTGCAGATAATGTTTCTTCTATTTGATCATATCCTCAGAAACAGGCACTTATCCTTTTGGATACGTGTCTGTTTTACGTTATGCAGAAACCGCCGCAGATAAAGACCTGCGGCGGTTTTGTTTATATTACATATGAAAAAGTCTGATCATCATTATGCACTGTAATGCTCAATAAGTGCCTGTGCCTTTTCCGCATCTATATTGAAATGTGTTCCGCGTTCTACAAGATTTGTGAAAACCGCACCGTTCATATAGACCTTTATACCGAAGTTAAATCTGCCGTATACAGGCATATCGCAGCCTATTTCAAG
>SFFP01000065.1 GCA_004556875.1 Ruminococcus flavefaciens | reverse complement strand
TTCTGGTCATGCTGGGGTATTTCTCAAAGCTTAAAATAAAAAATGCGCCCCCTGAGATATGGGAGTTTTGAATGTTTTGAAAACAGCAGGGGCTGATGCCGCTGTAAAATAGAATTTTGGAGGAAATAAAATGCAGTTATACAATTCATTATCACA
Source organism: Ruminococcus flavefaciens (assembly GCA_004556875.1). GTDB lineage: Bacteria > Bacillota > Clostridia > Oscillospirales > Ruminococcaceae > Ruminococcus > Ruminococcus flavefaciens_S. The sequence continues at coordinate 8,670 of SFFP01000065.1, read as the reverse complement.
CAAAAAAGAAGAATTCGTGCCACATGAAGAAGGCAAGGTAAGTATGTACACCTGCGGACCGACAGTGTATCACTATGCACATATCGGCAACCTCAGAAGCTATATTATGGAAGATATTCTCGAAAAGTATCTTCGCTTTGTCGGCTATGATGTAAAGCGTGTTATGAACATCACAGATGTGGGACATCTTACAAGTGACGGCGATACAGGCGATGACAAGATGCTCAAGGGCGCAAAGCGCGAGCACAAGACCGTTATGGAGATAGCTAAGTTCTATACAGACGCGTTCTTTGACGACTGCAAAAAACTCAATATCAAGACACCTGATGTGGTAGTTCCTGCTACTACTTATATAGATGAATTTATCCGCGTTATCAGCACTCTTATGGACAAGGGCTACGCTTATGAGGCAGGCGGCAACATCTACTTCGACACATCAAAGCTTGACAAGTATTATGTGTTCAACGACTTCAACGAGGAAGATCTTGCAGTAGGTGTTCGTGAGGGCGTTGAGGCTGACGAGAACAAGCGCAATAAGGCTGACTTTGTGCTTTGGTTCACAAAGTCAAAGTTTGACGATCAGGAGCTTAAATGGGATTCACCGTGGGGCATTGGATACCCCGGCTGGCACATCGAGTGCTCGTGCATAAGCATGAAGAATTTAGGCGAGTATCTTGATATTCACTGCGGCGGTATCGACAATGCTTTCCCTCACCATACAAACGAGATAGCACAGTCAGAGGCTTATCTCGGACATAAGTGGTGCAATTACTGGTTCCATATCCTTCATCTCAATACAAACAGCGGAAAGATGAGCAAGAGCAAGGGCGAGTTCCTGACAGTATCGCTTCTTGAAGAAAAGGGCTATAAGCCTGTTATCTATCGTTTCTTCTGCCTGCTCTCACACTACAGAAAGTCACTGGTATTCTCATGGGAGAACCTTGACAACGCTGTTGTGGCTTACAATAAGCTCGTTGAAAAGATAGCTCCTCTCACAAAAGAACAGGGCGGAGACATTGACAAGGCTGAGTATGACCGCCTTATGAAGAGCTTCACTGACGCTCTCGACAACGATGTAAATACAGCTATGGGCATCACAGTTCTGTATGATGTTCTCAAATCAAAGGCAAATGCCGCAACAAAGCTTGCTCTTATTGCTGAATTTGACAAGGTCCTCGGACTTGACCTTATCACAAATGCCAAGGAGCTTTCAGAAAATGCAGGTGCGGCTTCCGCTGATATCCCTGCTGAGGTCATGGAGCTTGTTGAACAGCGCAAGGCTGCACGTAAGGACAAGAATTTTGCTCTTGCAGATGAGCTTCGCGACAAGATAGCTGCACTTGGCTATGAGGTCAAGGAAACAAGACAGGGCACAGAGATCAATAAGATCTGAGCCGTCAGTTTGCAGGTGTGTGAAACACGCACCTATGCGCTTATAACTACTCATAAAAAGGAACGGAGAATATCCAATGGCAAGACTTTATCCCCTTTTCAGCTCCAGCAAGGGCAATTCTTCATTCATCGGGACTGAAAAAGGCGGAATACTTATAGACTGCGGAGTAAGCTTCAAAAGGCTCAGCACAGCTCTTGAAGCCAATCACATACCGCTGAGCGCAGTGCAGGGAGTATTTATTACCCATGAGCACTCCGACCACGTTGCAGGACTTGCTATGCTGACCAAAAAGACAGGACTGCCTGTTTACGGTCAGAAGCGTACACTTCAGCGGCTTTGCGACGGCGGCAGGATAGCGGCAAGCTCCCATGTCATCGACATTACAGGAAAGACTATAAGCTGCGGCGGAAGTGAGGTAAGGTGCTTCAATACCCCTCACGACGCAATACAGAGCTGCGGCTACAAGATACATACCGAGGACGATAAATACTGCGCGGTTTGTACCGACTTAGGGCACGTAACGCCTGAGGTGGACGAAGCGCTTACAGGCTGCCGAATGGTGCTTATCGAAGCAAATTACGATGATTATATGCTGCGGACAGGTCCGTATCCGCTGTATCTTAAAGAGAGGATACTCTCGCCCATAGGTCATCTCTCGAATGATGACTGCGCAGTGCAGGTGAGAAAGCTTGTAGAGCGCGGCACTACGCATATACTGCTGGGACATCTCAGTCAGGACAATAATCATCCGCAGATGGCTGACAATACGGTTCAGCGCGGACTTTCGGGACTTACAAGAGGAAAGGACTATCTCCTCGGAGTAGCGCCTGTTGAAACTAAGGGAGGAGCAGTGATATTCTGATGAATATTGTACTTGTTGCCATAGGTAAACTAAAAGAGGAATATCTTCGCAGTGCCTGCGCAGAATATATAAAGCGACTGGGAAGATACTGCACATTCGAGCTGCATGAGCTTGACGAGTGCAGACTCAGCGATAATCCGTCCGAAAAGGAGATAGCTTCTGCACTTAAAAAGGAAGCAGAGCAGATAAAGCGCTATGCCAAGGGCATGATAGTTCCTATGTGTATCGAGGGCAAACAGCTTTCAAGCCCCGAACTTTCGGAGAAGATAACTGATGCAGGCGTAAGCGGACAGAGTACAGTTACATTCGTTATCGGAAGCTCTTTCGGTCTTGACCCCGAAATAAAGGCAATGGGCACACTGAAGCTCTCAATGTCGAAAATGACTTTTCCTCATCAGCTTGCGCGTGTAATGCTGATTGAGCAGATATACCGTGCTTTTCAGATAGCTGAGGGCGGAAAATACCATAAATGACAAAAACGGACAGGTCTGTCCGTTTTTTGCTTTATATCGATGTACGAGCAGTATTGTACTTGACAGCACACAGCGCCTGTGATATAATTAAAAGATACTATGGATTTTTATGCGCTTTTTACGGAAATACCGTATCTGCGCGGTTCAAGGAGCAATAAATGAGTACGATTAAAGAGCTGTATGCTTACAGACAAATGATATTCAGCCTTGTGAAAAAGGACCTGAGAGGACGTTATAAAGGCTCAGTGCTGGGATTTCTGTGGACATTCATAAATCCGCTTTTTCAGCTGATAGTCTATACGATAGTTTTCTCAAAGATACTTCCTAACAATATACCGAGGTATTACCTTTACCTCTTTGTGGCACTGATACCGTGGATATTCTTTTCCTCGTCGATAACGGTGGGCGCGGCATCTATCGTGGGACAAAAGGATCTTGTAAAGAAAATATACTTCCCGAGAATGGTAATACCCATATCCTATGTTACAAGCTGTTTCGTGAATATGCTGTTATGCTTTATAGTCATATTCGCAGTAATAATCATAACGGGTGCAGGCATCAATTTCCTTGCTGTGCTGACATTGCCCGTCATAATGATAGTTGAGTATGTTTTTGCACTCGGCATGGCATTGCTTACATCGGCGATAACGGTATACTTCCGCGATCTTGAGCATATCCTCGGCATAGTATCTATGGCATGGATGTATCTTACACCCGTTGTGTATTCAAAGTCGATAGTACCTGACAGATATCTGCCGTTGTTCAATCTCAACCCTATGACACACATAATCGACTGCTACAGAACAGTTCTCTATGAAAAGCAGATCCCCGACCTGACAACTCTTTTATGGGCGGCAGGACTCGGAGTATTCTTCCTTGTTTTCGGTGCAGTCATATTCAATAAGCTTCAAAAGCACTTCGCGGAGGAACTGTAATGGCAGAGAATGAAATTGCAATAGAGGTCAGGGATATCACCAAAAGCTTCAAGGTGTATCTTGACAAGGGCGCACAACTGAAAGAGCGCATACTCTTCCGCAAGCGCAGCAGATACGAAGAGCGAAAGGTGCTCCGCGGCATTAGCTTTGACGTAAAAAGAGGCGAAGCTATCGGTCTTATCGGTCATAACGGCTGCGGCAAGAGCACAACACTGAAACTCCTTACAAGGATAATGTATCCCGATTCGGGAACTATAAAAATGAAGGGCAGAGTTTCAAGCCTTATCGAGCTTGGAGCAGGCTTTCACCCCGATATGAGCGGCAGAGAGAATATCTATACAAATGCCGCTATATTCGGACTTACAAAAAAGGAGATCGACGCACGTCTTGACGATATAGTTGAATTTTCCGAGCTTGCGGACTTTATCGACAATCCTGTCCGTACCTATTCATCGGGAATGTATATGCGCCTTGCCTTTTCGGTAGCGATAAACGTTGATGCGGATATACTTCTCATCGACGAGATATTGGCGGTAGGCGATGCGAATTTCCAGTCAAAATGCTTCAATAAGCTGAGAGAGATAAAGGCGCAGGGAACAACTATAGTAATAGTTTCCCACTCTCTCGGACAGATAGAGCAGATATGCGACCGTTCGATATGGATACATGAGGGACTTATCAGAGCGGAGGGTCCGCCTAAGGAGATAGACCTTGAGTATCTTGACTATATGAGCAGAAAGCGTCAGGAGCTTATGAAAGCGGCTGAGGCTGAGACAGAAAAGGAAGAGACCACTGAGGAAGAGCAGGGCAAGCGCTGGGGCAGCGGACAGGCTCGCATAAAAAGAGTACGCTCATTCGGCGCAGACGGTACTGAGCAGAGTGCGTTCAGAACAGGCGAGGATATAAAGCTTGTTGTGGATTATACCGTGAAAAAGCCTGTTGATGATGCTGTTTTCGGAGTAGGCGTGTTTGACCTTAACGGAACTCAGTGCTACGGCACGAATACCAGAATAGACAAAGTCCCCGATTTCAGCCTTGATGCTGACGGAACGGTTGAGATACTGATGAAAAATGTCAAGCTTCTCGGAGGAACTTACAATCTTGATATGGCTATCGAACAGGGTGACGGAATACCTGTTGATTATTTCAGACAGGCGCATAAAATAGAAATGATATCGGCAGAAGGTGATGTGGGAGTATTCCGCATTGACCACACATGGAATTTCCAGAGGTAAAAAATGAGCAATATATCGCAGTTTTTAGAAAATGCAAGAAATCAGAAGGGCATAAAGGGCGCTATAAAGAGAAAGCTTTTCGGAAGTATCTTTTCGGCGCTGGAGGCTGCTGACAGAGACATCACAGAGGCGAGGTCACATATCGAAGGCTGTGCACAGCGTATACGCGATGAATTTGAGCCTACCTGTATCAATGTCAGAAACAACAATGCACTTATCGAGCACCTTACAAGCGAAAGCGAATTTGTGAAAATGAAGCTGGGAAGTCTCGAAAAGAAGCTGAAAAGCGCTGTTCCTGCGGCTGCTGTATCGGCTGATAATATTGCGGCTGTTACTGCTGCGGAGACTGTGCCTGCTGCATCGGGAAGCGGCTCTGATTATGAGGATATCGACTATTTCGACTTTGAAAATCATTTCCGCGGCTCTATTGAGAGCATCAAGAAGTCACAGGAATTCTACCTTAAATTCTTCCGCGGCAAGAAAAAGATAGTTGATATCGGCTGCGGCAGAGGAGAATTCCTCTCGCTCATGCAGGATAACAGCATACCTGCCGAGGGCGTTGACATCTATGAGCCTTATACGGAATACTGCAATATGAAGGGACTAAAAGCCACTTGCGGCGACGGTGCTGACTTCCTCGCAAAAACTGAGGGCGTAGACGGTATTTTTGTCGGACAGGTAGTTGAGCACCTTAAACCGCATCAGATAATACATCTTTGCAACACTGCCTATGAAAGGCTTGAAGAGGGCGGCTGTATCATTATCGAGACACCTAACCCAACATCGCTCTCTATCTACACAAATGCGTTCTATATCGACCCTTCACACATAAAGCCCGTACATCCCCTGACTATGCAGTATTACCTTGAAAAAGCAGGCTTTAAGGACATCGAGATAATATATACCGAAAACAGCAGACCTCCATTTAAGATACCTGCGCTTAAATGCGAGAGTGCAGAAAATACAGAGGAGTTCAATAAGGCAATGAAAAAGGTATCCGATATGATATTCGGAAGTCAGGATTATGCGGTAGTTGCCACTAAGAAAGGATAAATCATGGAAAACGGAAATATAAATATAGAAGAGATAATGGCTGAAATAAAGCGCGGCATAAAGGAGCAGGGACTTACTGCGGATATGCTCAGCTTTGAGGACGTACCCTTTAAAAAGACAGCACAGGGCGGTTCGGCTTCAGAGGCTCTTGATTATATAACATCACACTATTATATACAGCCATACAAGGAGCTTAAAGGCAATCCCGTAAAGGTATTCATCAAAAAGGTCATACGCAAGCTTGTAAAATTCTACGTTGAGCCTGTAGTGTTTGAGCAGAATGACTTCAACGCAAATGCGGTAACAGTTATGAAGTCACTGTCTGAGGGACAGGCAGCAGACCTAAGCGGCAAGGTCGAGACACTTGAGCTTGCACAGAAAGAGCTTCTCATACGTCTTGACAAGCTTGAGCGCGAGAACAAAGAGCTTCGTACAAAACTCTCAGGGGAGAATTCATAATGCGCGTAGTACAGCTTCTTCCTACCCTCTCATTCGGTGATGCCATAGGCAACGACACCATTGCTCTGAAGGGAGTTATCAGCGAAATGGGATATTCTACGGATATATACGCCGAGAATATCGACAAGCGGCTTCCTGAGGGCATTGCACAGAAAGCGGACAAGCTCCGCGACCTCAAAAAGGACGATGTGCTCATATATCATAAGTCCACAGGCACAGACCTTACATTTAAAATAGAGAACTATAAGTGCCGCAGGATAATGGTGTATCACAATATCACACCGCCCGAATTCTTCCGCCCGTACAGTACAGCGGCTACACAGCTTACCGAGCGTGGCTACAAGGGCGTGGAGTATCTTCGTGACAAGATAGATTATGTACTTGCGGTATCGGCATACAACAGGTCAGAGCTTGTAAAAATGGGTTATACCTGTCCTATGGATATTAGACCCATACTCATAAAGTTTGATGATTATAAACAGACTCCCGACGAGGCGACTATAAAGAAGTACAGCGACGGAAAGAAAAATCTTGTTTTCGTCGGAAGAATAGCTCCCAACAAGAAGCAGGAAAACGTTATCAGAGCCTTTTACTGCTACAAGAAGCTCAATCCCGAGTCGAGACTGATACTCGTCGGCTCGTCAACAGGTATGGAGAATTACTATGAGCGTCTTGTCAAGTATGCAAATGCACTTGGTATCGGCGACGATGTAATATTCCCCGGACATATTAAATTCAGCGAGATACTGGCGTATTACCGTCTTGCAGACGCTTTCGTCTGTATGAGCGAGCACGAGGGCTTCTGCGTGCCGCTGGTAGAGGCTATGTTCTTTGATGTACCTGTAATAGCATACGATACCAGCGCAATATCGGATACTCTCGGCGGAAGCGGAGTCCTTCTCGACAATAATGACCCTGTATTTGCGGCGGCTGTCATTGACAGAGTGCTTACTGATGATAAGCTCCGCGAGAGCATTATCGAGGGTCAGCGCCGCAGACTTGAGGACTTCTCATATGAGCGCATAAGAGCAACATTTGAAAAAGAGCTTACAGATTTCATAAACGGCAAAAAATAAGCCGGATAAAGGATACAGAAATGAAAAAGATAGGATTTGTTATTCCGTGGTATAGTGAAAAGATACCAGGCGGAGCAGAAATGGAGCTTCGCGGACTTACCACACATCTGCATGAAGCAGGTATTGAGGTGGAAATGCTCAGCACCTGCGTCAAGGAGTTTTCTGCGGACTGGAATGAGAACTATTTCAGCGAGGGTACGGACACTGTGCACGGCTTCCCTATAAGAAGATTTAAGATAAGAAAGCGCAATGTACAGGCATTTGACGCTGTAAACGCAAAGCTTATGAAGAATATGCCTGTTTCAGCCGATGAACAGCGCATTTACACAGATGAAAACGTAAACAGTCCCGAGCTGTGCGAGTATATCAGGACTCACAGCGATGAATACAGTCTGTTTGTATTTATCCCGTATATGTTCGGAACTACATTCCATGGCTTGCAGGTATGCCCCGAAAAATCGGTGCTCATACCATGCTTCCATGACGAGTCGTATGTGTATATGGACAGATTTAAGCCTGTATTTGAGAATATCGGCGGTATAATCTATCACGCAAAGCCTGAGTATGACCTTGCAAACCGCGTTTTCAACATGAGCCGCGTAAAACAGGGATGTCTCGGTGAGGGCGTATACACAGACCTGACCAGCGATGCGGCGGCTTTCCGCAGTAAATTCGGCATAGACAGTCCTTTCATAATATATGCGGGACGCAAGGACGAGGGAAAGAACGTCCATACTCTCGTGAAGTATTTCTCAGAGTACGTAAAGCGCCGTGATACCGACCTTAAACTCATACTCATAGGCGGCGGAAATATCGAGCTTCCTGCTGAGCTTGTAAAGCAGAAGCGAATCATAGATTTAGGATTTATCGACCTTCAGGACAAATACAACGCTCAGGCGGCGGCTGAATTTCTTTGTCAGCCGTCAAAGAATGAGAGCTTTTCACTTGTTATTATGGAAAGCTGGTTATGCGGCAGACCTGTGCTTGTACACAGCGGCTGTGCAGTAACTCGTAATTTTGCGTCTGAGTCCAACGGCGGACTTTATTTCGGCGATTATTTTGAGTTTGAAGGCTGTACCGACTGGTATTTGAAAAATAAGGACAAAGCGGCACAGATGGGTGAAAACGGCAGAAACTACGTCCGCAGTAATTTTGCATGGGACGTTATTGTTGATAAATACATG